>NZ_JBTMMT010000035.1:0-64481 GCF_055517075.1 Micromonospora sp. DSM 43699 | reverse complement strand
CCCTGCCCCGCCCTGCCCCGCCCCGTCCCGCCCCGCCCTGCCTCCGTTGATCAATAGGTTCACGCCACCCACAACGCAATTCTTGACGTAAACCTCTTGATCACCGCCTCAACCACCCCACTCGCTCGGGTGATCAAGAGGTTTACGTCAGGTGGGGCAGGTGGGGTGACGTAAACCTCTTGATCAACTCGGGCGGACGGGCGGACGGGCGGACGGGCGGGCCCACTGCACCGTCCGGGGCGCCACGCTTGCCTGGCAGCGCTCAGGCCACGCCGCGCCTCGCCGCGCGGGTCACGCCGAGGCGCGGCGACGGTTCAGTCGGGGTCCGGCAGGATCGGTAGGCGTAGCCGGACCAGCAGGCCGGGGTCGGCGTCGGCGAGTTCGACCGTGCCACCGCTCCGACGGACCAGCTCCCCGACGATGGCAAGGCCGAGCCCGGCACCGCCCGCGTCCCGGGCACGGCCCTCGTCCAACCGGGTGAACCGGCGGAACACCCGCTCCCGGTCCGCGACCGGGATGCCCGGCCCGTCGTCGGTCACCGTCACCAGGTGGTACGCCCCGTCCACCGCCGGCTCGACCGCCAGCACGACCCGGGTACGGGCGTGCCGGACGGCGTTGTCGACCAGGTTCCCCAACACCCGCCGCAGCTCGTCCGGAACACCTACCGTCCACGCCGACCCCGACTCCGCAGCGACGGTGACGACCGGCGACACCGACGGACCACCAACATCCGACGACACGGACGCAGCGGTGAGGGCCGACGGCACGGACGGACCGGTGACAGCCGGCGACACGGACGGACCACCGACAGCCGGCGACACGGACGTAGCGGTGAGGGCCTGCGGTGCGGGCGTCGCGGTGGCGGCGACCGGGGGGCTCGGCCAGCGGGCGGCCAGCTCGGCGAGCAGTCCGCCCAGTTCCACCGGTTCCGCCTCGCGTGGGGGGCCGGCCCGCTGCGCCGGCTGCTCGTCGAGCCGGGCCAGCAGCAGCAGGTCGTCGACGAGCCGGCCCAGCCGCTCGGTGTCGGCGAGCAGGTCGGCGGCGACCGCAGGCCAGTCGGACCGCTCACCGAGACGCTGGGCCACCTCCAGCTCGGTACGCATGTTCGTCAACGGGCTACGCAGCTCGTGCGCCGCGTCGGCGAGGAACGCCCGCTGCCGGGCACGGGCCGCCGCCAACCGGTCCAGCATGTCGTTCAGGGTGACCGCCAGCCGGTGGATCTCGTCCTGCGAGGCGGGCACCGGCAGCCGGTCGGCCGCGTCCCGGCCGGTGATCTCGGCGGCCCCGCTGCGCAACGCCTCGACCGGGCGCAGGGTAGCCCCGACCACCCGCCAGGCGACCACCGCGAGCAGCGCCACCAACAGCGGAAAGGCGACCAGCAGCACCGTCCGGGCGGCCTGGGTGGCGTGTCGGACGTCCACCGTGGAGCGACCCACCAGCACGGTCAACGGCTCTCCCGCCGCCTGGGCCGGCACCGCCACCACCCGCACCGGCCCCTCCCAGCCGAGCCGCTGGCCGGGCACCACCGTCCGCCGCCGGCCGTCCCCGGCGAGCTGGCCGGGGCGGACCATGGGCACCAGCCGGTCCGCGTCGATGGAGGCGGCCCGGATCCGTCCGGCCGAGTCGACCACCTGCACCCGCAACTGCCCGCCGGCCACCGGCAGCGGATCAGGCAGGGCATCCTCACCGGCCAGCCGGGCGACCGCGTCGGCCGTCCGGAACGCCTCCTCGTCGACTGTGCGTTGCAGCGTCCAGCCCAGCGCCACCAGCAGCACCACCCCGCCCAGGGCCAGCCCCACCGAGAGCCCCGCCACCCCGAGCACCATCAGCCGGGCGCGCAGGCCCAGCACCGGCCAGCGGGGGCGTCTCACGGGCTCAGCCGGTAGCCGGCGCCCCGGACGGTCTCCAACCGGTCCCGGCCGATCTTGCGGCGCAGGTAACCGACGTAGACCTCGACCGCGTTCGGGGCGGTCCGCATGCTGGCGTCCCAGACGTGATCCAGCAGCTCGGTCTTGGAGATCACCTCGCCGGGCCGGCGGATCAGGTACTCCAGCAGGGCGAATTCCCGGGCGGTGAGCACCACCTCGGCGTCGGCCCGGGTGACCCGTCGGCGGGCCGGGTCCAGCCGCAGATCACCGACGGCGAGCACGGTCGGCCGTTCCGGGGCGCCCCGCCGCAGCAGCGCCCGCAGCCGGGCCAGCAGCACCACGTACGAGAAGGGCTTGGTCAGGTAGTCGTCCGCCCCGCAGTCCAACCCGTCGGCCTGGTCGTACTCGCCGTCCTTGGCGGAGAGCATCAGCACCGGCAGCCAGTGCTCGTCGGCGCGCAACCGGCGGACCACCTCGTAGCCGGACAGGCCGGGGAGCATCACGTCGAGGATCATCGCGTCGTAACCGCCGTGCCGGGCGGCATCCAACCCGGTCGGCCCGGTGCCCGCGGTGTCCACCACGAACCCCTCGGCGGTCAGGCCCCGCTGCAGCGCCGCCGCCAGCCGCGCCTCGTCCTCCACCACCAGCACCCGCATAACCCCAGCCTGCCACCCCGACGCGAGCGACCGGGAGGCCGTCCTCAGCCGGTTCACAGCACCGGACCGGCAGGATGGCCCCAGGAGGTGTCGTCATGTCCTTACTGAAAAACCGTTCCACCCTGCGGTGGCTGGTGCCGCTGGCCGCCGCGGTCACCGTCGTCGGCGGAGGTGCCGCGATCGGCACGTTCGCGGCGAACGCCGAACCCGCCCTGCCCCCGCGCAGCGCCGCCCAGCTTCTCGTCGACCTGCAGACCGCCCGGCTGGACGGGCTGTCCGGCACGGTGGTGCAGCGCGCCGATCTCGGGCTGCCGCCGCTGGCCGGGCTGGCCGGTGGGGATGCCGCGCTGCTCACCGGCACGCACACCCTTCGGGTCTGGTACTCCGGGCCGGACCGGCAGCGGGTCGCGCTGCTCGACACCCTCGGCGAGCGGGACGTCGTCCGCTCCGGCCGGGACGTGTGGACCTGGGACAGCAAGGCCAACACCGCGACGCACCGCACCCTGCCGGAGTCGACCGGGCGGGCGGCGGAGGGCGCGTTGCCGGTCACCCCGAAGGAGGCCGCCGAACGGGCCCTGGCCGCCGTCGACCCGAGCACGCTGGTCACCACCGGCCGGTCGGCCACCGTCGCCGGTCGGGACGCGTACGAGTTGGTGCTCACCCCGCGTGACCAGGCGTCCCTGGTGCACCAGGTGCGGATCGCCATCGACGCGACCGAGCACGTGCCGTTGCGGTTCGAGGTGCTCGCCGACGGTGCCGACCAGCCGGCCTTCGAGCTGGCCTTCACCCAGGTCGACTACCGGCGGCCGGACGCCGACCAGTTCACCTTCAACCCGCCGCCCGGGGTGAAGGTGACCGAGGCGACCGGTGACCGCCCGGGGCCGAAGGCCGGCGCGCACCCGAAGGCGGGGGCCGGGAAGCCCGACGCGGCGCAGCGGCCCGACGCGGACGGCGACGCCGGTCTGCGTACCGTCGGGACCGGCTGGACCACGGTGCTGGTGGCGCGGACGGACGCGGCGGACGCGGCGCGGACCCCGGCCGGCGGTGCGGCGAAGCCCGGACCGGGTGACGGTCCCGGCGCGGCCCAGGCCCTCGACCTGCTCAACGGGTTGCCGAAGGTCAGCGGGGACTGGGGCAGCGGCCGGTTGTTCAGCGCGAAGCTGTTCAGCGTGCTGCTCACCGACGACGGACGGGTGCTCGCCGGAGCGGTGACGCCGGAGCGGCTCTACCAGGCCGCGCGCGGCTGATCATCCCGTACGCGACGACCCTCGGGGGTCCGGGCCGGCGAAAGCCGGTGCGGGCCCCCGAGGGCTGTCCGGCCCCGCGCTGCCTGTCCCGGCCCCACCCCGGTACTCGGTGGAGGGGCGCGGCGCAGGCAGCGGCGGTGCCAGGCAGCGGCGTGGGAGTGTGACGAGGGTCGGGAACGGGCGCAGGCTTGGTACGGACGGCCGCAGGCGGTATCTTAAGCAGTTCCCGAAACAAAAGAAGGAATGACCAGAAGGCCATTCCAGAAGCAATTCTAAGCGACGAGGAGACGGCTTGTCAATGCGCCCGGACGAGCTGCGGCAACACGATGACGAGATCGGCCGCGAGCAGACGTACGTCTCGATGCTCTACGGCCGGCTGGACGACCTGCGTGAGCAGGCCGCCCGGCGGCTCACCGACGAATTGCGCGCCGGTGGCGGCGGCACCCAGCAGGACCGCTCCCAACGCGACAGCGCCGTCCGGATGTACGCCGACCAGGTCGAGCAGTTCTCGGCGGTCGAGCAGGGGCTGGCCTTCGGCCGGCTCGACGGCGCCGACGGCAGCCGGCACTACGTCGGCCGGATCGGCATCTTCGACAACGACGGTGACTACGACCCGCTGCTGATGGACTGGCGGGCGCCGGCCGCCCGACCCTTCTATCTCGCCACCGCCGCCAACCCGCAGGGCATCCGGCAACGGCGGCACCTGCGCACCCGGGAACGCAAGGTCACCGGCCTCAACGACGAGGTGCTGGACATCCAGGCGGCCTCCCCCACCGGCCACGAGGAGCTGACCGGCGAGGCGTCCCTGCTCGCCGCGCTCGACGCCGGGCGTACCGGCCGGATGCGGGACATCGTCGAGACCATCCAGGCCGAGCAGGACCGGATCATCCGGGCCGACCTGCCGGGGGTACTGGTCGTGCAGGGCGGGCCGGGCACCGGTAAGACGGCCGTCGCGCTGCACCGCGCCGCGTACCTGCTCTACACCCACCGGCAGCAGCTCTCCACCCGGGGCGTGCTGCTGGTCGGGCCGAACGCCACCTTCCTGCGGTACATCTCCCAGGTGCTGCCGGCGCTGGCCGAGACGGGCGTGCTGCTCAGCACCCCGGGCGACCTCTTCCCCGGGGTCAGCGCCCGCCGCACCGAGCCGGCCCGGACCGCCGCGCTCAAGGGGCGGGCGGTGCTGGCCGAGGTGCTCGCCGCCGCCGTACGGGACCGGCAGTGGGTGCCCGACGAACCGCTGGAGATCGAACTGCCCCAGCGGGAGGTGCTGCCGCTCGACCCGGCGACCGTACGCCGGGCCCGGGACCGGGTCCGGCGTACCGGCCGCCCGCACAACCTGGCCCGCGCCCTGTTCGACATCGAGATCGTGCACGCCCTGGCCGACCAGGTCGCCGAGCGGATCGGCGCCGACCCGCTCGGCGGGGAGAACCTGCTGGAGGAGGCGGACCGCGCCGAGATCCGCCGGGAACTGCGGGAGGAACCGGAGATCACCGCCGCGCTGGACAGGCTCTGGCCGGTGCTCACCCCGCAGCGCCTCCTCGCCGACCTGTACGCCTCCCCGGAGCGGATCGCCGCCGCCGCGCCGATGCTCACCGACGCCGAACGCGCCCTGCTGCACCGCCCGGCCGGCGGTGGCTGGACGCCTGCCGACGTGCCGCTGCTGGACGAGGCCGCCGAGCTGCTCGGCGAGGACGAGCGGGCCGCCGCCGCCCGCCGGGAACGGATCCGCTCCTTCCAACGCGAGTACGCCGAGGGCGTGCTGGACATCGCCCGGGGCTCCCGCTCGATCGACGTGGAGGACGACGCCGACGGCGGCGAGATCCTCGGTGTCACCGACCTGATCGACGCCGAGCGGCTGCTGGAACGGCAGGAGGAAACCGACCGGCTGACCACCGCGCAGCGGGCCGCCGCCGACCGGAGCTGGGCGTTCGGCCATGTCATCGTCGACGAGGCGCAGGAGCTCACCCCGATGGCCTGGCGGCTGCTGATGCGCCGCTGCCCGAGCCGGTCGATGACCATCGTCGGGGACGTGGCGCAGACCGGCGCGCTGGCCGGCACCCCGTCCTGGGCCGAGGCGCTGGAACCGTACGTCGCGCAGCGGTGGCGGCTGGAGGAGTTGACGGTCAGCTACCGCACCCCGGCCGAGATCATGGCGGTCGCCGCCGAGGTGCTCACCGGGATCGACCCGGCACTACGCCCACCCCGCTCGGTACGCCGCAGCGGCGTACCACCGTGGGACCGGACGGTCGGGGCGGACCGGCTCGCCGCCGAGCTGGTCGAGGCGGCCAACCGGGAGGCCGCCGGGCTGGCCGGTGCCGGCTCGGATGCCCGTCCGGGTGACCGGGAGGGGCGGCTCGGGGTGATCGTGCCGGCCAGCCGGGCCGACGAGCTGGCGAGCGTCGTGCTGGCCGCGCTACCCGAGGCGGCGGTGGGCGAACAACCCGAACTGGAGAGCCGGGTGGTGCTGCTCACCGTCGGCCAGGCCAAGGGCCTGGAGTTCGACTCGGTGCTGGTGGTCGACCCGGACGGGATCGTCGCCGAGTCCCCGCGCGGGCGCAGCGACCTCTACGTCGCACTGACCCGCGCCACCCAACGCCTGGGCGTGCTCCGCCCCACCCCCTGACAGCCCCCACCCCTGACGCCCTGCCCCGCCCCATCCCCTTTTGTGACGCCCTGCCGCGTCCCGCCGGGTCCCCGTGACTCGCAAGATCGTGCTGCAACATGGATGTCAACACCGTTGCGTTAACGCCGTGGGTGGCTCTGGTCAACCCGGGACAGGAAGTGCCCGATCGGGGAGCGGGGTGGGCCCGCTCGGCGATCATGGAGTGGTGGTGCCGACCTTGGGGGTTCTACGGGCGTTCTGTTACCCACCACAACTCCATGATCGGCGAGGCAGCGGTGGTTGACGAACAGCCGTTCCACCTAACGCAACGGTGTTGACATGGATGTAGTGGCCTCCCCTCGTGGGGAGGCCACTACATCCATGTTCGAGCGTGATCAAGGGTATCGACCGCCCACGACGGAGCGGGTGTCGCGAGTGCCGGGCGCACTGATTCGGTCGGGATGCCGGGCCCGACCTGGTGAGCACGCGGCACATCCGCGCTGTCGCTCGGTGGGTCAGACCCGACCAGGTGAGCACGCGGCACATCCGCGCTGTCAGTCGTCGGAGAAGTCGCCGATCTCGACGGCGCTGGCGGCCTGGTCGCTGACGGGGCCACCGGTCGGGGTGCTCAGGCCACCGGTGGTGGCGTCGCCGGTGGTGGTCGGGGCCACCGTACCCGGGTGTCGTTCGGGTTGTCGGGCGACCCGGCGGACGCTGGCCGGGCCGGCGGTGCCGCCGGTGGTGGTCACCGCGCCCTGGCCCCGGGTCGGGCCGCCGTCGCGCAGCACCTCCGGGTCGATCGGCACGTCGGCCACGTCGTCCGGGTCGTCCTCCTGGATGGCCCGGGTCACGTCGACCTGGGGCACGGTCACCTCGTCGAGTGCCCCGGGGCCGTACACCCCGGCGGTGAGCCGGTCCTCGGCCTGCCGGACGGACTGTCGGAACCTGTCGTTCTCGCCCACGTTCATCACCTCGCAGCAGTGGTGGTGAACCCGCTGCCTGCCCGCTGCGGTGCCGGCCAAACCGGTCCGCGCCGGTCCACCGGCCGGTCGCCGGGATGCTGGTGCACCAGCTGACCCTGGCCCAGTTGCGCACGATCGACTACCGTTCCCGGACGCTGCCGGAGTTTCTGGCGGGCGCCGACCAGGATCACCCCGAGCGAGCGGGCACCGACCAGGATCACCCCGAACGAGCGGCGGCGCTCCCGGACAAGCTCGCCGTCCCCGGTGCCCGTATTCCCACCCCGGACGAGGTCTTCGCGCTGCTGTGTGCCAGTGGGCGTACCGGAGCCCGGCTTGGACATCGGGACGAGGAGCAGCCCACATCGAGCCGTACCCGAGCGTCACCCGCAAGCTGGTCGACGCGACCGGCCGGGCCGGCTTCGCCAGTTGCTCGTCGCGGGCGGTCCACGACGATCCGCCGGTACGCAGCCCGTGGGCCGCACGGCCCGGACTGGTGGCGGACGCCGGACCTGGGCCGGCTGGTCCGGGAGTCCGGTCCCGACGGTGCCCGAGACCGGGGGACCACCGGCGGCGAACATTTCGGGGCGGGTCGGTGTTACCTGCTCGGGGCCCGGGGGTAGACCCAGGGTGCCCCCGCCACAGCAGGTGAACCGTGCCGTGGCCGACCACGGTAGCGGGGCGAGGGAGTGCCAGGTACTCATCAAATCCTGAGGAGGACCAGATGAGCACGCAGGCTGCATCCACCAGGCCCATGAACCGGCCGATGCAGGACGTCCAGAACCGGACGTCGATGCAGGACACCGCCCAGCGCAACGCCATGATGAACGAGCAGACCCGGCAGATGCCGGCGATGCACGACGGGCACCGGGATCCGATGCCGTCTCCGGGCACGGAGACCAAGCAGTCGTTCCTGACCACCGAGTTCTGGGTCTATGCCGCCGCAGTCGCGGTAGTGGTGATCTCCGCCTTCTGGCGTGGTACCACCACGAACGGGCTGAACATCAACAACCCGAACCAGGCGTGGTGGTTCCTGACCGCCCTGACCGGCGCCTATCTGGTGAGCCGGGGCCTGGCGAAGGCCGGCTCGGCGCGGCGCTCCGGCGCGGAACGCAAGGGTCGGCGCTGACCGTAGCTGACCCGAGCAGCGCGAGCTGCTGAGTACGATGGCCCCCGGGATTCCTCCCGGGGGCCATCGCCGTTTCCCGTCAGCCGCCGCACACAGCGGGCCGCACGTAGGCGGGCCGCTCTGCGGCGGTCACTCGAAGTCGCCGCCGAAGTCACCGCCGTCGTCGTCGCCCTCGAAGGCGTCGTCGAGCAGTTCACCGGCGATCAGGCCCCCGGCGACACCGAGCGCCGCGCCGGCCACCACGCCGCCCATTCCGGGACCCCGGCCGTGGTGGCCGTGGCTCTGGCCGTGCATCGGGTAGCCGTGGGTGGGAGCACCGAACCCGGAGGAGGCGCGGAGGTTGCCGTACGTCGAGGTGGTCTCGCGCAGCCAGCCGTCGACGACCTGGGCCCAGTCGACCCGGTCGGCGTCGGCGTGCGAGACGGTGTAGCGGCCGAACACGTCGTGCCCGGAGCTGAGGAAGCCGCCCCGCTTGTCGCACTCCAGCACCACCTCGACCCCGTGCGGGCTGGTGACGAAGGTCAGCTCGACCTCGGAGATGGCCTGTGCGTACTGGGGTGCCGCGAAGAACTCGATCTCCTGGTAGAACGGCAGCGTCTGCTGGGAGCCCCGGATGTGGCCCCGCTCCAGGTCGGCGTGCTTGAACCGGAAACCGAGCTGCTGGAACGCGCCGAGGATGTGCTCGTGCACCGGCAGCGGGTGCACGTTGACCTGGTCCAGGTCGCTCTTGTCGACCGCGCGGGCGATGGCCAGCTCGGTACGCAGACCCATGGTCATGCCGTGCAGGCGCTGACCGTAGACGTCGGTGATCGGGGTCTCCCACGGCACCGGGAACTGGAACGGGATGGCGAGCTGCTGCTTCGGCGCGAGCTGGAGCGGGCCGCTGACCACCATCCGGTGGAACTCCATCACCCCGGCGTACTCGCCGTCGCCGCCCTCGACCTCGACCCGGGTGACCAGGCCGATGCCGATCTGCTCGATGTTGGCGGGGGCGTCCCCGCCGACCAGGTTCACGTTGCCGTCGAGGGTCAGGCCGGGCCGGGTGTTCGGGTTGGCCAGGACGGTGTCGACGCTGGGCCCACCGACACCGAACGCGCTCAGCATCTTCTTGAAGACCATCGGTACTCCCGTTTCACGGTCGGCGCACTCCACCATGGAGCACACACAGTTACCTCGCGCACCCTAAACGGTAGGACTGTGAAGTGGCTGAGAGGGCGCGCCGGGCCGGGCCGACAGGATCAGCACCCCGCAGGCCGCCACGAAGAAGACCGCCATCGCCGACGCCATGGGCAGCAGGGTCGCGTACCCGAGGAGACCGGTCAGCGGCGTGACCAGCGCGCCGGCCAGGAAACCCAGGCCACCCTGGAGGGCGGCGGCGGTGCCGGCGGAACGGCGGCCCGCCTCCTGGGCCAGCGCGGTGGTCGCCGGCAGGGTCAGGCCCATCCCGGTCACCACCACGGCGAGCAGCACCCACGGCACCGCCAGCGGCCATCCGGCCCGCCCGTCGACCACGGCGACGACCAGCAGGGCGAGGGTGGCCACAGTGGACAGGGCCACCCCGACCGCCCGCAGCCGGGCGGCCCCGACCCGCACCACAAGCAGCCGGAACAGCAGCCCGGCCCCGGCCATCCCGGCGGCGTTGGTGGCGAAGACGAGGGTGTAGCGGGCCTCGTCCAGCCGGTAGACCGTCTGGAAGACGAACGACGACCCGCCGATGTAGGTGAAGAAACCGGCGATGGCCAGGCACAGCACGGTGAGATGGCTCAGGAACACCCGGTCGTGCAGCAGTTCGGCCATCCGCGCCACCGCCTCGCGCGGGCCGCCCGCCTGCCGGCGGTGTGCGGGCAGCGTCTCCGGCAGCCCGACCAGCGCGGCCACCGCCATCACCGCCCCGAGCGCGGTGAGGGCGAGGAACACGGTACGCCAGGTGCCGTGGTCGAGGATCACCCCGCCGACGGCCGGTGCCAGCACCGGACCGAGGAAGGTCACCGAGGCGATGGTGCCGAACCGGGCGGCGGCCCGCGTACCCTGCCAGGCGTCGGTCACCATCGCCCGGCCGAGCGCCAGTCCGGTGCCGGCGGCGATGCCCTGAAAGAGCCGGGCCAGCACCAGGATCCCACCGGTCGGGGCGACCGCGCAGACCAGCGACAGCAGCGCGAAGCTCAGCGTGCTCGCCAGCACGATGCCCCGCCGGCCCCGGACGTCGCTGACCGGGCCGAGCAGGAGCTGGCCGGCGGCCATCCCGACGATGAACGCGGTCAGGGTCAGCTGCGCCACGGTGGCGCTGGTCTCCAGGGAGCGCCGCAGCTCGGGCAAGGCGGCGATGTACGCGTCGGTGGCGAACGGCCCGACCCCGGTCAACAGCACCAACGCCACCATGGACGGGGTGCCCGGCGGGCGGCGTCGCCGTGACGGCGTGGACGGCGTGTCGACATTCCGCAGGCTCACCCATGGACCCTAGACGATCTGATCCCTTACCACTAACGGACAGGTGGGACACGGAGAGTAACTCATAGGTCCGTTTAGATGAGAATTCTGGCTTTCCTCCTGGCTGGTTGTGCTTTTCATTGACAGCCATTCGATCGATGGATAGCTTCGTGACCAGACGCTTGTCGGACAGCAATAGAATCACGGGGGCTGTTCGGGGATCCGGTCGTGTCGAGTCGCGACCTTCATGGGCCACTGTCCAGACGGCGGATGATCTTTCAATGATTGCCGACAGGTGATCAAAACGGGGACTCGGTGAATCAATGAACAATCGTCGCTGCTTGGCGTCTTCATGGGCTTGCGGATGAACGCCGCCCTCGTGCTCGTGGCAATTTTCCTCTTACTTGCCATCGTGGTGCCCGCCCTTGTGCGGGCCGCGCGTCGCGTCGACCACGATCTGGCCGTGCTGGCAGAACTTCCCGCCACCTCAGCGGCAGGGCGCACCGTCTACTGCCTGGAAGACACCTCGCCAGTCTGACTCTTGGCCGTTCCTCGACACCCGCTCATCCGGGTGTCGGTCACGCCCGCCCTGAATCGGGTCCGCCCGGCTCAGCGTCCGGCTCTTCGGCATAGCTCCATACCAGTGGAAATTCGTCCACTGGAGTCATCGGGGAGATTTTTGTGGGTCAACGCAAAATGGTCGCGGGGATAGTCTCAGCCCTGCTGACCACATCAGTGCTGGTAATGCCCTCAGGTGGGGCGGCGACCGCCGCCGCACCCGGTGGTCGAGACGGGGTGGGCAAGCCCGTCGTGTCCCCGAAGTCGAAGCCCTCGGTCTGGTTGTTCGACACGCCACACACCACCCCGTCGCGGGCCGCCTCGCTCGCGGGGGCGGCACCGTCGGTGCCGAAGGGCACCGGGCCGGTACGCAACGCCACCCAACTGTCGTTCTCGCTGAGCGACCGCCTACAGGCGAAGGTCAACGTCGGTTCCGGCAACCTGATGCTGAGCAGCACCGAGCTCACCCTGCCCGGTGTCGCGGAGAACGTCACAGTCGGCGCGACCTTCAACAGCCTGCTGCTGGGCAGTGACCTGGCGACCGGCGCACACGGGGCGGGGTGGCGCACCCGCGCCGGCCAGGACGTCAAGCTCTACCCGGCCGACGACGACTCGGTCACGTACGCCGCCGCCGACGGCGTGGTCGGCAAGTTCACCGCCTCCGGTTCCGGCTACTCCGCGCCGAGCGAGTTCAAGGCCACCCTGGCGCACAACGGGACCGGCTGGAAACTCACCGAGCACGACAGTGGCAAGAAACTGTTCTTCGGCTCCGACGGGCTGCTGGACAAGACGGAGGACCGCAACGACAACGTCACCGACGTCGCCTACAGCGGCGGGCAGATGACCGGCATCACCTCCGACCGCGGCCCCACCGCGGCGCGCACTGCGGCGGCGACGTGGACCGCCGGCAAGATCAGTAAGTACCGGCAGACCGGCAGCGACGGCAGTTGGCGGGAGGTGTCCTACGCCTACGACGGCAACGGCCGCCTGCAGACGATCCAGTCGGCGACGTGGCGCAAGGTGCTGTTCGAGTACGACACCGCCGGTGACCTCACGAAGATCACCACGAAGGACAACACCTACGTCACCATCACCTACGACGGTCAGCACCGGGTCACCTCGCTGACCCAGGTCACCGACAACGCCACCATGCAGGGCTCCACCACCCGCCTGGCGTACCCGACCTCCTCCCAGACGCTTGTCGCCGACGCCCGGCAGGACATCTCGCTGGCCGTCTCGGCGGTGCCGCACACCACCTACGACCTGAACAGCAGCAAACGGGTCACCAAGACGACCGACCCGGCCGGCAACGAGCAGAGCAAGACCTACACGCCGTACAGCGACGTGGCCACCTCGGTCAGCCCGGAGAACTCGACTGTCACCAACACCTTCGGCGCGAACGCCGGTGAGTCGATGACCAAGTCGGAGTCCCCGACCGGGGCCAGCGCCTCCGCCGCGTACGCCAACGCCGCGACCTCGACGAACCCGACGGCGAACTTCCAGCCGTCGTCCTCGATCGACACCCAGAGCAACAGCTCGACCTACACCTACAACGGCGCCGGCAACCCCACCTCCACCGCCGACGCCCTCGCGGCGAAGGCCGAGGTCGACTACAACACCGACGGCACCGTCAAGACCTCGACCGACCCGGCCAACACCGGCAACCCCACCAACTACAGCTACGACGGCAGCAGGCAACTCACCACTGTCACCCCGCCGACCGGCAACGGCCTGGCGACCAAGACCATGACATACGACCCCTACGGCCGGCTGAAGACCGTCAACGACGGCTGCACCACCAGCTACACCTACAGCCTCGACGACCGGATCTCCCAGATCGACTACTCCGGATGCGGCACGCAGCCCCCGGTCACCTATGACTACGGCGGCACCGGCAACCTGCTCACCCGCGTCGACGCCACCGGCACCACCGCCTGGTCGTACGACAATCTCAACCGGCTCCGCGAGCGGAACAACCCCGGCGGTGGCATTCTGACGTACGTGCCGGACGCAGTGGGCAACCTGGTGGAGCTGACCGACGGTCGGGGCACCACGAAGTACTACTACAACACCCGCAACTGGCTGGTCCGGATGGACACCGCCGGGAACACCCGCTACAACTTCCAGTACGACAAGGACGGCAACCGCACCTACACGTACTTCGCCACCAACGAGACCAACAGCAGTTGGGCGTTGCGCACCCAGACGACATACGACAAGTCGAACCGGCCGACCCGGATCACCGCCACCCGCAACTCGGCCAGCCCGGCCACCGTCTTCGACGTCACCTACTGCCACGCCGAGTACACCTCGGGTCAGCCCTGCTCGACGGCAAAGGCCGACGACACCGGCCTGCGCCAGTGGCAGAAGGACGAGGTGACCGCCGCCGTCAGCCAATTCACCTACGACAAGGCCAACCGGCTGACCAAGGCCACCAACTACAACGGCAAGACCTACGACTACGCCTACAACAGCAACGGCAACCGCACCAGCGTCAAGGTCGACGGCACCACCACCCAGACCCTGACCTACAACACCGCCAACCAGATCACCACCACCAACAACACCTACGACGGCCGCGGCAACCAGACCAGGGTCAGCACGCCCTCGGTCAACCCGGTGACGTACAACTCGGTCAAGCAGATGACCGGCGCCAACAGCGGCAGCTACTCCTACGCCGGCACCGACCAGGTCGAACTCGTCCAGAACACCACGGCCACCATGCAGTACGGCATGGAAGACCAACACGGCATGCCATGGCTGCAGTCCTGGACGGCGAACGGCTCGACCGCCTACGTCGAACGCGACGGCATCGGCACCCCGTTGGGTCTGCGGCTCGGATCCACCGACCACGCCTACGTGCTCGACGCGCTCGGCTCGCCAGTGGCCATCGTCAAGGCAGACGGCACCGTCTCGGCCACCTACCGCTACGATCCCTACGGCACGGGGACGACCACCGACGAATACAACCTTGGCCAGAGCAACCTCATCCGCTACACCGGCGGCACGTACGACCCGACCACCGGATTCACCAAGTTCGGGCAGCGCTGGTACAACCCGGGACAGGGCCGCTTCACCCAACAGGACAACCTCAGCTTCATCGGCAGCCCCGAGAAGGGGAACCGCTATGCTTACGCTGCCTGCAGCCCTCTGAATTTCATTGACCCCACAGGTATGGACACGGGCACCAATATCGGAACGACGATGGTCGGCGTGATCACTACCGTCATGTGTGAGGCAACCGTCGTCCTTGGGGCTGCTGCCTTAACCGCATCCTCTGGCGGTGCTGGGTTTCTCGTGGCAGCGCAGGGCGTCGGATGGGCGGGGGCACTATGCACTGGCGTGGGAGCAGCGGTAGGCTTCGGGCTCAGCCAATTGACCGATTGATAGGCGGGACTCGATGGGAAAGCGATCCCCATGGCTTTGGCTTTTAGCCACCTTCGTACTGTGCGCACTACTCGGCCTGACTGTTTTCAAACTGCCGTGGTTGAAAGTCCTACTCTTCGCCGGGGTGCCGTTTCTTGTCACCTCCTTGGCATTGCTGGCTAGACCGAGAAACTGGAATAAGTAGCCCCAACTGAATTACCAATAGCATCTCACCTTCGCGTCAATAGCGACGGAAGGGCAGGATTGCGGTCCGGCTCGTTCCCGCCTGACCGCAATCCTGCCAATCATCCGCGCCGTGGCACATTAGCCATCAATTCAGGGGTTGAGGCGCAGAGAAGACACGGGGGCAGGATCGACTAGAAATCGTGAGGAGGGCGGGTCGCCACCCCGTCCTCCTCACGCTGCCACGAGCCTCTCAGACGCCACGGGCCCTATGGGTGACATCTTCACAGCGGAGAGTCAAGCCCGACCCCATAAGATCCACAATTGGAAAAACCCTCCGAGATTTCGCCGAACTCGTAGAGGCAGATGCTTCGACTGCCTGATTTCGCCCCAAGCTTGCGGTGGCTCATCACGAGCCACCGCAAGCTTGATGCAAGAGCAACACTTGAGGAGGAGTCGATGGCATCAGTTGTGGTTCGTCGCGGGAACGACTTAGGAGGACTGCTACGCCGCATGAAGATAGAATTGGATGGCGTCGTCGTGGCCAGGCTAAAGCAGGGCGAAAGCATCACGTTGAAGGTGAATCCCGGGCCTCACGTCTTCAGGGCACGCCTCGACTGGCTCACCAGCGCCCCGCTCGAATTGCACGTCGAGGAGAACATGCAGTTCACTTTGGCAGTTGCCGCCGGCGAGAAGGTGCAGACATACGACGCCACCTTCATCCGGCCGGAAACCGCACTGGAACTACTGATAGTCGAACCTGGAAATAGGTAGCAGCATTGGCTGCGCCGACGACCCGTGCCTGATGCCGACCGGCCTCGACCGACGCCACCCATCCGGCCCGGCAAGAGCCCTGCAGCCAGCTTTATCTGGCGTCATCGGTGAGCAGCGCTGCGTACCATCGCCTCGAAGAGATCGCGGGGCGCGGACGGTGACGGCGGCGCGGTGAGGGCGGCGGTCAGGTTCGGGAACGCCGCCACGTCGATCCCGGCGAAGCCGGCCGGCGGCCCGGCGGACTTCCGGCGGGCCAACAGCGACGTCACCCAAATCATCATAGCGATCGTCTGCAACCGATACGCCTACGCCGGGACAACCCGGTAAACTACATCAATCCCACTGGACAGCTGCCTGAGGGAGCGAAAGCTTTTGGACCGGTGTCGGGTTCGTAGGCGCAGCCATACTGGGCGCAGCGGTCGCTCCTGGTGTCGTCACGGGCTTGGCTCTCGCTGCGGCCCGCGGGTGCCGGCATGTCGACCTTGCTGGCGCCACGTTCATCTGGTGCTGCCCACCCAGCCACCGACCTCCGTCGTGGTCGCGGCACGATCGGGCGGTGCGCCTCACCGCCACGTCACTACCGGGCATGAACAGGACTGTCAGCATTGGGATTCGCCAGGCTGCCCGCATCGAGAAAGATGAGCGTCGCCGGAAGCACGTACTGGTACCTGACGTCCGTGTCGCCCTGGGTCATCGCCTGGGCCGGGTACGAGATGGTTTCGGGCGAGCGTGGCGATGCCGTGCCGTGGGTGTTGCTGATCGTCTCGATTGCGGCACTGGTCGCTGGTGTCGTCGGACTGGTCGTGCTGAAGTCCCGGCGTCATTGACCCATACCCCCAAAGCGATCGCTACAGTGGTGGGACGGCCCCTGAATCCCTGCACGGGCCTGTCATAAATCGACCCTGCCGGCGACCTGGGCGAGCCGTTCGCTTGACAGGAACCGGGCATACTGGAGGCAGCGGAGTTCCGGACCACAACGGACCCGAAGCCTTTCGGTGGACGGAGGCCGACATGCGTTGGCTCATTATCCTGATCATCGTGGTGGTAGCTGCCGTCGCCGTCTGGCTGTGGCGTCGTTCCCGACTGGCACCCATCGACCCCGACCGTCGGATTCTCGACCAGCAGGCGTCGGCCGAAGCCCGGAACCGACTCGACGAGCACCGCAACCGCACCGACGGCAGCGGCACCGGCAGCGGCGGGGTCGGCGGCTGGAGCCAGTAGGGCCCGCCCTCCGTTCTCGCTGGAGCCGGTAGGGTCCGCCCGCCGGCCCTACCCTGGGTCGTCGACGAGCAGTCCGCGCAGGACGCTGCGTACCGTCGTCTCGAAGAGGTCGCGGGGTGCGGACGGTGACGGCGGCGCGGTGAGGGCGGCGGTCAGGTTCGGGAACGCCGCCACGTCGATCCCGGCGAAGCCGACCGGCGGGCCGGCGGACTCCCGGCGGGCGAACAGCGACGTCACCCCGGTCATCATGGCGATCGCCTCGAACTTGGTGGCGGTCGCCGCCGGCACCGGGCGCAGGATCGCCAGGCAGTGGTCGAACCAGGCGAGGCTCTGCGGGCCGGGGGCGGTCGGCCGGGGTAGGACCTCCACCAGCCACGGGTGCCGGCGGTAGAGCGCCAACTGCCGGTGGGCGAGGCGCAGCATCGCGTCGAGCCAGTCGCCGCTGCCATCCGGGTAGGGGCGCAGCTCCCCCGCCGCCCGGTCGACCATCAGGTCGAGCAGGTCGTCCCGGGAGGACAGGTAGCGGTAGAGCGATCCGGCTCCGGTGTGCAGCGCGGCGGCGACCGCCCGCATGGAGACCGCGCCGATGCCGTCGGCGTCCGCCATCGCGATCGCGGCGGCCACGATCTCGTACCGGGAGTGCGTCGGGGCGGGACCGCGCAGGCCCCGCGCAGGCCGGGACCAGATCGGCGGACGCTCTGGCTCATCGGGTGACGTCACGGTTAGACTTTAACTGCGAACGCCGTTCGCGGTTTCGAGGGGGAGGACGAGATGGAACAGGACTGGACCGTCCAACGGGTGCCGGCAGCCGACGGTGCCGAGATCGTGCTCCACTCCGTCGGCAGCGGGCCGGGCCTCGTGGTCGTGCACGGCGGCGGCGTCACCATCGACATCTACCGTCGGCTGGCCCTGCGGCTGGCCGACCGGTTCACCGTCCACCTCTACAACCGGCGCGGGCGGGCCGACGCGGCAGCCCGCGCCGAGCCCTACGACGGCGAGCAGGACGTCGACGATCTCGCCACGCTGCTGGCCCACACCGGGGTCCGCAACGTGATCGGCCACAGCGCCGGCGGCTTCGTGGCCCTGCGTGCCGCCGCCCGCGGCCTGCCGATCGACCGGCTCGCCCTCTACGACCCGGCGATCCAGGTCAACGGCCTGTTCCCCCTCGGGTGGGTGCCCGCCGCCCAGCAGGCGGCGCAGGCCGGCAACACCGCCCGCGCCCTGGCGATCACCGGCGGCGGCCTCAACACCCACTCGCCCGCGTCGCGCCTGCCGCTGGCCGTCCGGACCACCCTCTGCCGACTGTTCCTGCGGTCGCCGGTCGGGCGCACCATGGGCGAACTGCTGCCGACCACCCTCGACGAGAGCACGCTGATCCAGCGGCACGACGGCCCACCGGAGCAGTGGGCCGGCGTCAAGGCCGAGGTGCTGCTGGCCTGCGGCGGCGCCGGTCCGGCCTACTACCGGCCGATCATCGAGGCGCTGGCCGGGGCCATCCCGCACGCCCGCACGCTCGTGGTGCCGGGCGCGAGTCACGACGCGCTCAACCGGGCCCCGCAACCCCTGGTCGACGCGCTCTCCGGGTTCTTCACCGCCCCGGCCAGCTAGCCACCGAGGAAGCTCGCCAGGGCTTCGGTGAACCGCGCCGGCTGTTCCTCGGCGGCGTAGTGGCCGCAGTCGTCGATGATCACCTCGGTGACGTCGTCGGCCGCCAGTCGCATCGTCTGGGCGACCGCCGCGCCGCTGTAGAGCGCGCCGCCGATGGCGAGCACCGGCAGCGTCAGCCGGGTCTTCGCGCGTTGTTCGTTCTGCGCGATCGTCTCGTCAAGCGCCCGGTAGTACCCGAAGCTCGCCCGCAGCCCGCGCGGGTCCGCGACGATCGCGTCGACGTAGACGTCGACGGCGTACGCCGGGATGGTGGTCGGGGTGGCGGCCTTCTTGGCGAACTGGTAGCCGAAGTAGAGCCGTTCCCGGCCCCGGACCAGTTCCTCGTTGAGGTCGTCGAGCCGGTTGAAGCCGAAGTGCCAGAGCCGCTGGCTGACCTCGGCCGGGCTGAAGAACGACGGCGCGGGTGTGAGGCCGGGGATGATGGCGTCGACGACGGCGAGCCGGCCCACCCGCTCGGGGTGGTCGGCGGCGAGGGCGTACCCGGTCCACATGCCGATGTCGTGGCCGACCACGTCGAACCGGTCGTGCCCGAGCGCAGCCATCAGGGCGACCAGGTCGGCGGCCAGGGTGCCGGCGTCGTAGCCGGCGTCGGGCTTGTCGGAGAGCCCGGTCCCGCGCTGGTCGACGGCGACGACGGTGTGCGTGCGGGCGAGCGCGGGCATCACCTCACGCCAGGCGTACCAGGTCTGCGGCCACCCGCCGACCAGCAGCAGCGGCGGGCCGTCCCCGCCGGTGACCGCGTGCAGCCGCAGCCCGTCCAGCTCCACGAGCCGGCTGGTGAAGACGTCGGTGAACCCGTCGGGCAGCCGCAGCGAACTCAAGGTTGTCATGCCGCCGACCATACCCATCTTGGAACGATCGATACAAGATGGGTATGCTGACAATCATGGCGGGCCGCAAGCAGTTCGACGTGGACGAGGCACTACGACGGGCGATGCTCGTCTTCTGGCGTTGGGGCTGGTCGGAGGCCTCGATCGACCGGCTGACCGAGGGCACCGGCCTGGGCCGCAGCTCGCTCTACGGCACCTTCGGCGACAAGAGCGCCCTCTTCCGGAAAAGCCTCCAGTTGTACGCGCAGACCTACCATCCGCTGTTCGACCAGGCACTGCGCGGACCCCACCCGGACCCGAGCGCCGTGGTGGCCGCCTTCCTGCAGGTCACCCTGAACCGCATCGCCGATCCGACCGTCCCGGACGGCTGCCTGGTCACGGTGTCGGCAACGCAGTTCCCGGCCCTCGACGCGGAGGGCCAGGCGATGGTCCGCGCGGCGATGGACGGTCTGCGGGCGATGCTGGAGCAGGCGTTGCTGGCGGCCGGGGCCGGCGAGCAGGAGGCGGCCGAGCTGGCGTTGTGCACGCTGGCGACGAACAAGTCCCTGGGGGTGCTGAGCCGCGCCGGCTTCTCCGGCGAGGACCTGGCCACCGTCGCCGCAGCCGCCGCCCACCGCCATGACTAGCTCTGCTGCCCAGCAGCGACGGTGACGCTGACCCCGCGCGACCCGGGAGCGGTCAATGCGTCCAGAAGGTCGCCGGCAGGGCTTCGACGTCGGCCGCGGACCGTTCGAGGAGTGCCGCGTTTCGTCCGACCGGTCCCGGGCACGGCCCGGCGGTCCTGACGGTCGGGGCACGGAGTTGTGCTGGTCAGCCGGTGCGCGCCGGACGCCGACCGCCCCCGCCTGTCCCACCCGTGTGTTCGAATCCCGTCATGCACATCGTCGTCTGTGGCGCACTCGTGGTGAACGACGCGGTCCTGCTGGCGCACCGCAGTCCGGCCCGCCGGGCGTACCCGGATCTGTGGGATCTGCCCGGGGGCCACGTCGAAGCGGGCGAGTCCGCACGGCAGGCCCTCGCCCGCGAGCTGCGCGAGGAGGTCGGCGTCGAGATCGTCGCGGAGTCCTCCTCACGGGTGGGCGACCTGTGGGCCGGCAGCGGCGAGGACGCCGTACACGTGGGTGTCTGGCACGTCGGAGCCTGGCTCGGCTCCCCCGCCAACCGTGCCCCCGACGAGCACGACGACGTCGCCTGGGTCGGGCTCAGCGAGCTGGGCGGCCTTCCCCTAGTGCACCACGGCCTACCGGCGCTGCTGCGTTCCCTGACCCGGCCGCCCCCTTCACGCCTGACGGAGAAGGTGGCGTGACGGAATGTAGTCGATCTTCGTGTCGGCGTAGACGCCGAGCGTGCCGTCGTCGAGGCACCTCAGGCCGACGCTGATCCAGCGCACCTCTCCGTCGTCGACGAGCGCGTAGCCGACCGCGACGGCGAACTCCTCACCACCGCAGGGGCAGGAGCAGGACTCGTGACCGGTCCCGGCCCAGTGGTCGGCGCTGTCGCCGATGAAGGCGACCGCGCCGCAGGCGAGGCAGGTCCGCCGGGTCGCCTCCTCCTCGTCGATGTCGACGCGGAACGCACGGCCGTCACACCCACCGCACCGGGACTCCACCACCGTGGCCACCGGGTAACCACCCGCCGCGAAGTAGCGGAGGTACTCGGCGAGGTCGTCGACGTTCTCCCCGCGCCACAGCTTCCCGGACCTGTCGAGTGCCATCCCCGCATTCTGCCTGGCACAGGCGGTGCGCCCGCGAGCGGACGGCCCTCGTCCGGTTCAGACCCAGGTGGTGGCCAGCCAGGCGGTGACGGCGGCGGCCACCAGCAGGACGATGTTGAGCCCGATCTGCCGGGTCTCACCACGGGACAGGTGCACCGCGATCCCGCCGACCTGGATCAGGACCAGCCCGACGGCCGCCGCGACCGCGAGCCAGGGCGCGATCCCGGTCGACGGCGGCAGGACCAGGCCGGCCGCGCCAAGAACCTCCAGCACCCCGATGGCCCGGACCAACGGCATGGGTACGCGGTCGACCCAGCCCATCATCGGCCGGAGCTGCTCCCGGCTCTGCGCCACCTTCTTGCCCCCGGCATAGAGGTAGAACACGGCCAGCAGGGCAGCAAAGATCCAGTAGGCAAGCGTCATGACGGGCTCCTTCGGCAATGAGCAGGATGGTTACGAGAAGGAAGTAGCCACATCATGTGTCAGAATCGGGGGCCTTACAAAAGGCACACGGGTGTGCGTGAGACATAAGGGTGGTCATGTCGCAGTACGAACACACCTGCATGATCCGGGGCGACGGCGGCCGGACTATCCGGGCGATCCTGGACCGCATCTGCAACAAGTGGACACTGCTGATCGTGGCGACCCTGGACGGGGGCGCACTGCGCTTCACCGAGCTGCACCAGCAGATACCCGGCATCTCCCAGCGCATGTTGACACTGGCCCTGCGCCACCTGGAGCACGACGGCCTGGTGTCGCGGACGCCGTACGCGGAGGTCCCACCCCGGGTGGAGTACGCGCTGACCCCCACCGGCAAGAGCCTCATCCCGCCCGCGCTGGCCCTCGCCGGCTGGGCCATCGAACACGTCCCCCACATCGAGGCGAGCCGGGCGCTCCACCAGACCGGGACGGGATGAGTGGTTCGGAGGATGACGATGGGGCAACCGACGCTGTTTCTGACCGTGGGCCTTCCCTGCACCGGGAAGACCACCACCGCTCGGCGCATCGAGATCGAGCAGAACGCCCTTCGACTCACGAAGGACGAATGGGTGAAGGCCCTCTACGGGCACGAGAATCCGCCGTCGGCCGGAGACGTGATCGAGGGACGACTCATCCAGATCGGGCTGCGCGCCCTCGAACTCGGCACCAACGTCGTGATCGACTACGGCCTCTGGGGCCGCGACGAGCGCTCCGCCCTCCGCCAGGCAGCAGCAGACCTCGGCGCGTCAGTGGAGCTTCACTACTTCGCACTCACCCCCACCGAGCAACGACGACGACGCGACCGACGCCAAGCCGAAGCACCACACACCACATGGCCCATGTCCGATGCGGAACTCGCCGAATGGGCTGACCGCATCGACATCCCCACGCCTGGTGAACTCGACGGCAGTGAACCCGTCGACGACCCGCCGGCCGGATTCACGACATGGGACGAGTGGCGCAGGCATCGCTGGCCGCCGACGGTCTCCTGCCTATGATCGCCGAGACCAGAATCGGCAGGCCCCCGTCCGGGCCCGACGGGTGGCACTGGCATCCAACGACGTCGGGTAGTTGACGTGGGCGGCACCTCGCCGGTGGCACCCAGCCGCAGGTAGTCGTCACGGCCGTCGCCGTTGACGTCGGCGAACCGGATGTGGGCGCGGTCAAAATCCCAGGTCAGAAGCATCCTAAGGCGACTATGCAGAGCCCCTGGGTTGAGACCGGCACAGATGGGTAAACCGCCGACATGACTGAGCTACCGACGAACATTCTGACGGACGCGGGCTTCACGGCCGACGAGGCCGATGCCATCGTTCAGGGCTTGGTGCAAGGCATTGACCTGCATCAAGACACACAGCGCACGCACTCCATCAACATCGACGAACTCCCGCCAGAGAAGAAGGAGGCGCTCGAGCGGTTCAACATGGCCGTCGCCGCAGACTTCTGAGACGAGCACCGGCCGGCGTCCGGACGCGTGCTCACTGAGCACCTTCCACAGTGGGTGTCGGCTGGTGTGGACGGTTGACGGTCTTCTGTCGGCGGGACAGCCGGGGCCGGTGCCGGCGGCGTTTGCACGGTATGCGGATGCCGCCGCCGGCGCCCTGGTATGCGTTGTCGGCGGATGTCATGACGCTCGCGCCGTTCAGCGCATCGATCCGGATGTACCGCCAAGCCGTGGAGAGATAAGGACGGCACGCGGGATGCGGCACGTGGGCGCGGCACCCCCTTCGATGGTTGTCACTCGTAGCCGAGATTCTCCTCGGAGTGCAGGTGCCACCCGTCGTGCCGCTTGACCAGGACGAAGGCGGTGCGCTCGAAAGCGTCGTAGAATCCGGAATCCGGATCGTGGCCACACGTGTACCAGAGCGCATCGACCCGCGCTGTGTCCGGAGCCTCGCTGACGACAGTCACCGAGTCCAAACTCAACTCTCCGCCGAATTCATCAACCCTGCCTTTGCTGTGCGCCTCGGCGTACCTGGCGCAAAAATCAGCAGGGCTCTGATAGAGCATCTGATACCTCCCCTTGGCCCGGCCTCCGGCTGGCAGGTGGCGGGCGCCGTCGTGTCGGGCATGTTGTCCACCGTAGGGCTTGGCACAAGCGCATAGGGCCGCAGGAGCACCATCACGAACGGACGAATGGGGGCACATCAGGTGCCCTGTTCTTGCCACCACCGGGCAGCGTCACACGTGGCCAGCGGCCGCATGAGATGCAAGCCCCTCGCCCTTGTCAGCCGCCGGTGAAGTCGAACTCGCCGTCCTTGACGCCGCCGACGAAGGCCGCCCACTCGTTGGCCGTGTAGACGATCGTCGCCGCGTCACGCGCCTTGCTGTGCCGCACGGCCACCCGACCCGAGCCGTCGAGCAGCGGCCCTGCCTCCACACAACTCCCACCGTTGCTGTCACTCTTGGTGCTGATGTGCCAGGCGACCTCGGGCATAGCCTCGTTCATGCCAACTCCTCTGCGATGGCCCCCATCAGGGCGGTCGACTCGTCCTTGCTGAGTGCGGACTTCGACAATCGATCGTACGCACGAAGAAAGCGCTCGGCTTTCGGTGACTCCATGTACAACCGGCCACCCAGGGATTCCACGTAAGCAACCGCAGGATACGGCTCAGGAAGGTGGAAGATCCAGAACGTGCCGTCGAGCCCCTGGTGGAGAGCGACCGAGGACGGCATGATCTGGATACGAACCTGCGGCAGGGCCTGGAGTTTCACCAGGTGTGCGAGCTGGTCCCGAAGTACCTGGGCACCACCTGCCCGGCGACGCACGACGGATTCGTCGATGACGGTATGAATCGTGAGCGGGCGCTCCTTGGAGAGCACTTCCTGGCGCGAGAGCCGTAACTCGACCCAGCGGTTGATCGTCGACTCGGACACCTCCTGCTCCGCCGCGTTCCGGATCACCGCTTCGGCGTAGGCCCGGGCAGCCCCGGCACGAGGGTCATGTGGAAGCAGCACACCTTGTCGGCACGGCCTTCCAGCCACGGGTACTCGATGAAGGACGAGTCGACGACGTCGCCGTAGTCTTCGTCCCAACGGTCGGTGCGCCACACATCCTCGGCCAGGGCCAGCAGACGGGCCCGCTCGGCGGCGTGGTGGAAGCCGTAGAGGTCGAGCAGCGCGACGACGTCACCCTTGCGGATCGGCCAGTCCGCCCGCTCGTACCGCCCGAGCGCCGACATGTCCCGTTGCAGGTGCTCCGAGACGAGCTTCAAGGTCATTCCCCGTTCTTCCCGCAGGGCACGCAGTTGCTGCCCGAGCCACTGCGCGCGCAGGGTCCGAATGAACGGCTTGTGCGGCATGATCCACCTCTCGAAAAAGTTGACAAGGCCCGCGAAGGAACCATTGCTCCAGTTCCAGGCCACTGGAAATGTGGCCTTCGGGTGAGGGTGATCACCGGCCCCCGGGGACGCCCGGTGCAAGCGCAGTAACCGCGGCTGTGCCAACAGCCGAGAAGGTGACGAGAGACGGCATCGCGGGTGGCAGCCGCATACCGGATCTCGTCGGGCCTCTACGTGGAGCCGCATTCGCATTCGTCTGTCGGCTCCGACCGACTTGCTGAATATCTATCACGGCGGCCGGGGTCACCGCGACCCCGTACCGCGCGACACCTGCACATCCACGGCAGCCCGGCCGCCGTACCCGCCGAATGAGGCTGCGGTCGCCGGGCGGGGCGGCCCTGCCGGAATTCCCCCTCCAGCGGGGCCGCCCCATCCAAAGCGCACAGAGGAGGGACCGATGGGACCAGGCACCATCTACCGGGGCGCGCTCCCGGCCCGGCTGCACCCCGTGCTCGTCCGCGACAGGCGGTTCTCCCCCGCCGGGTTCGGCCGGCGGGGGCTCGACCCCGAGGAGGTACGCCGGTTCCTGCACCGGGTAGCGCTGGAGTTGACGACGTTGCACCACGAGGTGGACCGGTTGGTCGAGGAGAACGCCCGGATCAAACAGGCGCTCCGTGACTGGCAGACCGTCCAGGCCCGCCGGCGTCGGTCGTGAACCCGCCGGCAGCACCCGGCCCCGACGCGGTCTTCGCCCCGCTTCCCCGGGCCGCAGTCGAGGCGGTCGCCGGCTCGGACGACCGGTCCCCCGGCCACGTCATCCATCTGCCGATCACGATCACCGACCGGGACGATGCGCTGCGTTTCGCGTACGCGCTGGCGCGTTCGCTGGCGTTGGTGCCGGGGGTCGAGGTCGGTGGGGCCACCGTGTCCGCCGAGGACGCCCAGGACGTACGACGGTGGGTGTTCTGTGACCGGATCCTGCCGGACCGCCGGCGCTGCCTGGCACGGGCCGAGCACGACGGGCCGTGCGACCCCGGCCGGTGAGCCGGTCGGCGGCTGTCAGTCGACCTCCACGACGGCCAGCTCGCCGACCTGTTCGCCGATCTGCTGGCGGGCGTCCGGCGGCAGCCCGGCGTCGGTGATCAGCAGGTCGGCCTCGGCCAGCGGGGCGATGGTGGCGATGCCGATGGTCTCCCACTTGGTGTGGTCGGCCAGCACCACCAGGTGCCGGGCGGCACCGATCAGCCGCCTGTTGACCGCCGCCTCCAGCAGGTTGGGGGTGGTGAACCCGGTGCGTGGGCTCATCCCGTGCACGCCGAGGAAGAGCAGATCCACATTGAGGGTACGGATCGCCGCCTCGGCCACCGGCCCGGTCAGCGCGTCCGACGGGGTACGCATGCCCCCGGTCAGCACCACGGTCTGGTCGACACGCGGGTTCTGGTAGAGCGCGTCGGCGACCGGGATCGAGTTGGTCACCACCGTCAACCCGGGTACGTCGCCGAGCAGGGTGGCAAGCGCGGCGGTGGTGGTGCCGGCGGAGAGCGCCACGGCCATCCCCGGCTCGACCATCCGGGCGGCCCGCCCGGCGATGGCCCGTTTCTCGTCCTGCTGACGGATCGACTTCGCGGCGAAGCCCGGTTCCTCGGCCGACCCGGGACCGGCCAGGGTCGCCCCGCCGTGCACCTTGTCGACCAGCCCCCGCTCGGCAAGCACCTCCAGGTCGCGGCGGATCGTCATGTCGGAGACGCCGAACCTGCTGACCAGGTGGCTGACCCGCACCCCGCCGCGCTGCCGGATCAGCTCCAGGATGGCGTTCTGCCGTTGCTGAGCGAGCATGGAACCTCCCAACCGCGCGGACGAGGGAACGGTACGCAGGTCAGGCCGCTGCGGCCGGGGACGGCTCACCCGCTGGGACCGCCACCGTCGCCGCCCGCTCCTCCCGGACCACCGCCACCTCGCCGGCCGGCACCCGCAGCGTGCCGCCGCAGGGCTGCCCGGTGAGCAGGTCGGTGCCGGTCACGTCGAGGGTCGCCTCGTCCTCGGTGTGGTTGAGCACGAACAGCCAGGACCGGTCGTCGGCGTGGCGGCGGACCACCTCGACGCCGGGCGGGGCGGCGACCGGCGGCCGGACCCCGGCCTCGGTGAGCAGCCGCACCACCAGGGCGTCGGTGGCCGCCTCGTCGAGCCGGGTGGCCAGGTACCAGGCGGTGCCGTCGCCGACGCGGTGCCGGGTCAGCGCGGGCACCCCGGGCAACGGCCCGTCCTCGTACGACGCCACCACCTCGGCACCCTCCGGGTGCAGCCACTCGGTCCACACGTCGGCGGTGGAGCCGTCGTCGAGGGTGACCTGCTCGCCGGCCAGCAGCGGGAAGAACTCCTCGGTACGCACGCCGAGCAGTTCCCGGAACGCGCCCGGGTAGCCGCCGAGCCGGATGTGGTCGTGCTCGTCGACGATCCCGCTGAAGTAGGTCACCAGCGCCGTCCCGCCCCCGGCGACGTACCGGCGCAGCGCCTCGGCGTCGGCGTCGCGGGCCAGGTAGAGGGTGGGGACGAGGACCAGCCGGTAGCCGGACAGGTCGGCCGACGGGTGCACCACGTCGGCGGTGACCCCGGCCCGCCACAGCGCGTCGTAGAGCGCCCGCATCCGGTCGGTGTAGGTGACGTCGACGCTGGGGTGGGAGTCCAACTCGACCCCCCACCAGGCCTCCCAGTCGAACAGGATCGCCACCTCGGCCTCGACCCGGCTGCCGCGTACCTCGGCCAGGGCCTTGAGGTCGGCGCCGAGCCGGCAGACCTCGTCGAAGACCTTGGTGTCCGGGCCGGCGTGCGGGACCAGGGCGGAGTGGTACTTCTCCGCGCCGGCCCGGGAGGCCCGCCACTGGAAGAAGAGCACCCCGTCGGCGCCGCGCGCCACGTGGGCGAGGCTGTTGCGGCGTAGCTGGCCGGGAGTCTTGGCGACGTTGCGGGGCTGCCAGTTGACCGCGCTCGTGGAGTGCTCCATCAGCAGCCACGGGGCACCACCGGCGACGCCCCGGGTCTGGTCGGCGGCGAACGACAGGCCGAGGTGGGCGTTCGGGTCGGTGGCCATCAGGTAGTGGTCGTTGGCGACCAGGTCCACGTCGGACGTCCACGAGTGGTAGTCCATGTGCTTGGCCATGCCGATCATGAAGTTGGTGGTGACCGGCTGGCGGACCCGCCGCTTGAGCACCTCCCGCTCGGCGCGGAGCTGGGCGCGCTGCTCGTCGGAGGAGAACCGCAGGAAGTCGAGCTGCTGGGTGGGGTTGGCCATGGTCAGCGTGGCCCGGGGCGGGTTGATCTCGGCCCAGTCGTGGTAACGCTGGCTCCAGAAGGCGGTGCCCCAGGCGTCGTTGAGCCGGTCGAGGTCACCGTAGCGCCCGCGCAGCCAGCCCCGGAACGCCTCGGCGCTGACGTCGCAGTAGCAGTGCACGTTGTGGCAGCCCAGCTCGTTGGAGACGTGCCACATGACCACCGCGGGGTGCTCGGCGTAGCGGTCGGCGACGGTCTCGACCAAGGCGAGCGAACGCTCCCGGAAGATCGGCGAGCTGGGGCAGTACGCCTGCCGCCCGCCGGGCCACCGCACGGTGCCGTCGACGGTACGCGGCAGCGTCTCGGGGTGCCGGTGGGCCAGCCACGGGGGCGGGCTGGCGGTGGCGGTGGCCAGGTCGACGTGGATGCCGCCGGCGTGCAGCACGTCAAGGGCCCGGTCGAGCCAGCCGAACTCGTACCGGCCGGGGGACGGTTCGAGCAGCGCCCAGGAGAAGATCCCGACGGAGACCAGGTCGACCCCGGCCCGGCGCATCAGCGCGACGTCGTCGGCCCAGACCTGCTCAGGCCACTGCTCGGGGTTGTAGTCGGCGCCGAAGTGGATCCCGTCGCCCTGCCAGCTGCCGTGTTGCCGCATGAGTGCAGAGCGTGCCCCCAGCGGACGATCAAGTCAACACTTTCCAACATCGACCATCTTTCCAACGTTTACCGCTCGGATCGCCTGTCAGCACACAGATATCGATCCGGAGCTGCCCCCTTGACAGGGCGGCACGGACGGGTAGCTTCAAGCGCCACCGGGAGTTCGTGTTTGCCAATGTTCGTTCTCGGTGGATCTATGTTGGCATTTCCGAACTGCCGCTCCCCCACCACTGACGGCCCTTCGGGCGCAGCGCACCTCTTCATCCGCAGGAGGCACCATGTCCCGTCCCCGCACCGAAGCCGAGTACCTCGCCCGGCTCGTACCGTCCTCCGTCGCCGGCATCGGCCGACGCTCCCTGCTCACCGGGGTCGGCGCGGGCGCGCTGCTCGGCACCGGGCTGCTCGCCGGCTGCGGTTCCGACTCCGGCTCCGGCTCGGGCGGCGACAGCAAGGAGGTGTCGGTCGGCTCCAACCAGTCCGACCCGCAGCCGAAGGCGGTAATCGCCAAGGTGATGGACGGGTTCAAGGCCGCGTCCGGCGTCGCCCCCAAGATCAACACGGTGGACCACAACACCTACCAGGAGAACATCAACAACTACCTCCAGGGCAAGCCGGACGACGTGTTCATGTGGTTCGCCGGCTACCGGATGCGGTTCTTCGCCGCCAAGGGCCTGACCGGCGACATCAGCGACGTGTGGGGCAAGCTCTCCGGCTACTCCGACGCGTTCAGGAAGGCGTCCACCGGGGACGACGGCAAGCAGTACTTCGTACCGTCGTCGTACTACCCGTGGGCGGTCTTCTACCGCAAGTCGGTCTGGAAGCAGCACGGCTACCAGGTGCCGACCACCATCGACCAGTTCACCGCCCTCGGCGCGCAGATGAAGAAGGACGGCCTCACCCCGATCGCCTTCGCCGACAAGGACGGCTGGCCGGCGATGGGCACCTTCGACATCCTCAACCTGCGGATCAACGGCTACCAGTTCCACATCGACCTGATGGCCGGCAAGGAGGCGTGGACCTCCGACAAGGTCAAGAAGGTCTTCGACACCTGGAACGGCCTGCTCCCGCTGCACCAGCCGGACAGCCTGGGCCGCACCTGGCAGGAGGCCGCCCAGTCGTTGCAGCAGAAGAAGAGCGGCATGTACCTGCTCGGCCTCTTCGTCGCCCAGCAGTTCGGCAACGACGAGCAGGACGACATCGACTTCTTCACCTTCCCCGAGGTCGACCCGGCCATCGGGGCCAAGGCGCTGGACGCGCCGATCGACGGCTACATGCTGGCCCGCAAGCCCAAGGCCGAGGCCAACGCCAGGAAGCTGCTGGAGTACGTCGGCTCCAAGGAGGCCGCCGACATCACCGTGAAGAACGACCCGACCACCCTGGTCGCCAACAGCGGCGCGGACACCAGCGGCTACACCGCCCTGCAGAAGAAGGCCGCCGAGCTGGTCGGCTCGGCCACCGAGATCGCCCAGTTCCTCGACCGGGACACCCGGCCGGACTTCGCCTCCACCGTGATCATCCCGGCCCTCCAGCAGTTCATCAAGAACCCCAGGGACATCGACGGGCTGGTCAACAGCATCGAGAACCAGAAGAAGTCGATCTTCACCAGCTGACGGCGAGAGGGGGAGGACCGTCGTGTCCGACCTGCCCCTGATCCAAGCGGATCACGCCGTGGCGTCGCCGGCCCCGACCAGCCCCTCCCGGGGTGGTCGTGGCCGGCGGCTACGGCTCCTGTCCCGCACCGACCGCGTGGTGATCACGCTGATGGTGCTCGTACCGCTGCTGCTGGTGGTGGGTCTGGTCTGGCTGCCCGCGCTGGCCACCGTGGCGCTCTCCGGCACCGACTGGGACGGCATCGGCCCCCTGAGCGAGATCGACTGGGTGGGCGGCCGGAACTACGCCGACGTGGTCGGCAACTATCCGCCGTTCGTGCCGGCGATGCAGCACAACCTGCTCTGGCTGGCCGCACTGTTCGTGGTGGCCACCCCGCTCGGGATGTTCCTCGCCGTGCTGCTCGACAAGGAGATCCGGGGCAGCCGGTTCTACCAGACCGCGCTCTACCTGCCTGTGGTGCTCTCGCTGGCACTGATCGGCTTCGTCTGGCAGCTCATCTACTCCCGCGACCAGGGGCTGCTCAACGCCGTCCTGGGCGGCCAGACCGACTGGTACGGCGACCCGCACGTCAACATCTGGGCGGTGCTGGTGGCGGCCGGCTGGCGGCACGTCGGCTACATCATGCTGCTCTACCTGGCCGGGCTCAAGGGGGTCGACCCGTCGCTGCGGGAGGCCGCCTCGGTCGACGGGGCCTCGGAGACCAGCACCTTCTTCCGGGTGGTCTTCCCGGTGATGCGGCCCATCAACATCATCGTGCTGGTGGTGACCGTGATCGAGTCGCTGCGCGCGTTCGACCTGGTCTGGGTGATCAACAAGGGCCGCAACGGGTTGGAGCTCATCTCGGCCCTGGTCACCCAGAACGTGGTAGGCGAGGCGAGCCGGATCGGCTTCGGCTCCGCCCTGGCGACCATCATGCTTGCCATCTCGCTTGTCTTCATCACCATCTACCTGGCCGTCGTCATGAGGGAGGGCCGGCGATGAGCACGTCGACCACGACCCGTCCGCAGGCGTCGGGGCCGGCATCGAAGCCGGCCCCGCGTCGACCGCCGCTGCGCCCCGCCCGGGTGGTGCTGCACCTGTTCCTCGGCACGGTCGCGGTCGGCTGGCTGTTCCCGATCCTCTGGGCGGTGCTGACCTCGCTGCGCTCGTACGCCTACACCGCCGCCAACGGGTACGTCTCGCTCGGCGGGTGGACGTTCGACAACTACGTCACCGCCTGGCGGACCGCCGAGTTCGGCAAGCACTTCCTCAACTCGGTCTACATCACCGTCCCGGCGGTGCTGCTGACCCTCTTCCTCGCCTCCTGCGTGGCGTTCGTGATCGCCCGGTTCTCCTGGAAGCTCAACATCGTCCTGCTCGGGCTCTTCACCGCCGCCAACCTGCTGCCCCAGCAGGCGCTGCTGATCCCGCTGTTCCGGATCTTCACGCAGGTGCCGCTGCCGGAGTTCATGAGCGACTCGGAACTGCTCTACGACAGCTACTGGGGGCTGATCCTGGTCAACGTCGCCTTCCAGTGCGGCTTCTGCGTCTTCGTGCTGAGCAACTACATGAAGGCGCTGCCCCGCGACCTCTACGAGGCGGCAATGGTGGACGGGGCGAGCATCTGGCGGCAGTACTGGCAGGTGACCATGCCGCTGTGCCGGCCGGCGCTGGCGGCCCTGGCCACCCTGGAGGTGACCTGGATCTACAACGAGTTCTTCTGGGCCACCGTGCTGATGCGTACCGGCGACAAGTTCCCGGTCACCAGCTCGCTGAACAACCTGCGCGGCGAGTTCTTCACCGACAACAACCTGGTGTCGGCCGGCTCGGTGCTTGTCGCCATCCCCACCCTGGTGATCTTCTTCCTGTTGCAGAAGCAGTTCGTCAAGGGCCTGACGCTGGGAGCGTCCAAAGGCTGAGGTCACCACCGCCCCCACCCACCCACACATGCGCGCGAGAGCGGTATTCCTGGCAGGCATGAATATGACCCACAGGCATACCGCTCTCGCGCGGTACTGACACCCGGCGACCTCACCCACATCGCCCCGCTCCCGCACAGCGCGACGACGGCGACCGACCGTGACGGATGCCGGGGTGCCCGCACCGGAGATGAGCGCCATGACCGATCCGACCGTGATCCACCTGCGCCGGGGCCGCACCAGCCTGGTGCTCGACGCACGCGGCCCGGGGCTGCCCCGGATCGTCCACTGGGGGGACGACCTCGGTCCGCTGCCCGCCGACGACCTGCCGGCCCTGGTCGACGCCACCGTGCCGCCGGTGGTGCCGAGCAGCTTCGACGCGCCGACCGTGCTGTCCCTGCTGCCCGAGGCGAGCGCCGGCTGGAGCGGCCGGCCCGGTCTCGCCGGCCACCGCGCCGGCCGCGACTGGTCCACCGCCTTCCACCTCGACAACCTCGACGTCGACGACCCCGGCACCGACAACGGCACGGCGCGGGCGAGCGTGCGGGCGACCGACCCGGGCGCGGGGTTGACCCTGACCGTCGAGATCACCCTCGACCCGGCCGGGGTGTTGACCGTGCGGCACCGGCTGCGCAACGACGCCGAGAAACCCTACGAGGTACGCGAGCTGACGCCGGTGCTGCCGGTGCCACCGGTCGCCACCGAACTGCTCGACCTGACCGGGCGCTGGTGCCGCGAACGCGCGCCGCAACGGCACCCGTGGCCGCAGGGCGCCTGGGTCCGCGAGGGCCGGCACGGCCGTACCGGGCACGACGCCACCCTGCTGCTCGTCGCCGGCACCGCCGGATTCGGCTTCGGCCACGGCGAGGTGTGGGCGGTGCACACCGCGTGGAGCGGTGACCATGTGACCGCCGCCGAACGCCGGCCGACCGGGGAGTCCACCCTGGGCGGCGGGGAACTGCTCGCCCCCGGCGAGATCGTCCTCGGCCCCGGCGACGAGTACGCCACCCCGCTGCTCTACGCGGCGCACTCCACCACCGGGCTGGACGGGCTCAGCGACGTGCTGCACACCCACCTGCGCGCCCGCCCGGAGCACCCCCGCACGCCGCGCCCGGTCACCCTCAACGTCTGGGAGGCGGTCTACTTCGACCACGACCTGGACCGGCTGCGGGCGCTCGCCGACCGGGCCGCCGAGGTGGGGGTCGAGCGGTTCGTCCTCGACGACGGCTGGTTCACCAATCGCCGGCACGACCGGGCCGGCCTGGGCGACTGGCAGGTCGACGCCGACGTCTGGCCCACCGGGCTGGCACCCCTCGTCGACCACGTACGCGGGCACGGCATGCAGTTCGGGCTCTGGGTCGAGCCGGAGATGGTCAACCCCGACTCCGACCTGTTCCGCGCCCACCCCGACTGGGTGCTCACCACGCCCGGCCGGCTGCCCCTGCCGTGGCGGCATCAGCAGGTGCTGGACCTGGCCCACCCGGCGGCGTACGCACACCTGCTCGACCGGCTCGACACGCTGCTTACCGAACACCCCGGGATCGACTATCTCAAGTGGGACCACAACCGGGACCTCACCGAGGCCGGGCACGCCGGTCGGCCCGGGGTGCACGCGCAGACGCTGGCGGCCTACCGGATCCTCGACGAGCTGCGCGCCCGGCACCCGCACCTGGAGATCGAGAGCTGCTCGTCCGGCGGGGCACGGGTGGACCTGGAGATCCTGCGGCGTACCGACCGGGTCTGGGCCAGCGACTGCAACGACGCCCTGGAACGGCTGTCGATCCAACGCTGGACCGGCCTGCTGCTGCCCCCGGAGCTGGTCGGCACGCACATCGGCCCGGAGCGCTCGCACACCACCGGCCGGGTGCACGCCCTGGGCTTCCGGGCGGTCACCGCGCTCTTCGGCCATCACGGCATCGAGTGGGACATCGTCGCGATCAGCGATGTCGAACGGGCCGAGCTGGCCGGCTGGGTGGCCCTGCACAAGCGGCTCCGGCCGCTGCTGCACACCGGCCGGGTGATCCGGCTCGACCACCCGGACCCGGCCGTCCAGGCGCACGGCGTGGTCGCCCACGACCGCTCCCGCGCGGTGTACGCGGTGTCCCGGCTGGCCACCTCCGCCACGCAGACCCCCGGCCCGGTCCGGCTGCCCGGTCTCGACCCGACCCGCCGGTACGCCGTCCGACCCGCCGAGGGGGTGCCGGAGCCGGCGACGTTGCAGATCACCGAACCCCGCTGGCTGCCCGGCGTGACGCTGGGCGGGTCGGTGCTGGCGACGGTGGGCCTGCAACTGCCCGCCCTGCACCCGGAGCAGGCGCTGCTCCTGGAGGTCGACGCCGTCGACTGAACCGGGCCGGTCGGGGCTGGACGGGGTCGGCGCGGTGGGCGTACCGGAGAAGGAGGTGGCCGGGTCCGGACGGACCCGGCCACCGGTGGATCGGACGTGCGCTCAGCTCGCGGTGCAGGTCACCGTGGGGGCCGGGTTGCTGCCGTTCCAGCTGCCGATGAAGCCGAAGGCGGTGCTGGCGCCGGCGCCGAGCCGGCCGTTGTAGTCGACGTTGCGGGCGGTCACGGTGCTGCCGCTGCTGCTCAGCGTGGCGTTCCAGGATTGGTTGACGGTCTGGCCGTTGGCGAAGGTCCACTTCGTGGTCCAGCCGCTGATGGCCGCGTTGCCGGCGGTCACCCTGACCTCACCCTGGAAACCGCCCTGCCACGAACCGGTGATCGCGTAGGTCGCCGTGCAGCCACCGGTCGCCGGCGGAGTCGTGACGGGCGGGGTGGTCGGCGGGGTCGTGGTCGGCGGGGTGGTCGGTGGAGTCGTCGGCGGGGTGGTGGGCGGCGTGGTCGGCGGGGTGGTCGGGGTGGTGCCGGAGTAGACCGATGCCTCCTTCGACGTCGCCTTGATGCCGTTGGCACCGTTGAAGATCCGCTGGCCCCAGGTGGTCAGGGCGGCCGGGTTGAAGTTGGTGGTCATGTCGAGGTACTCCACGCCGCCACCGTTGCCGCTCCACGACCAGCCGAGGTAGCCGATCCCGTTGGCCTGGGTGTAGGACAGGATGGTGTCCTCGTCGGGGTTGCCGTCGGAGTGGTCGAAGCCGAACTCGCCCACCACGATCGGCAGCTTGGCCGTGCGGAACCGGCCCAGGTAGTCGCTGATCTCGGCGGCGGTGTCGAAGACGCCGTACATGTGGATGGAGAAGACCGTGTTCTTCTGCGGGTCGGCGGCGAACACGCCTGCCGCGTTGTCCCGCATGGTGAACGACCAGTCCTGACCCCAGTTCGGCGCGTCTACCATGATCGTGTGGGCGATGCCGCCGGCGCGCAGCCGCTTGATCGCGTTGGCGTTGTCGGTGGCCCAGGTGGCGTAGCCCTGGTTGCCGTACGGCTCGTTGCCGATGTTGACGATGACGTACCGCTCCTGGCCCTGGAGGGCGCTGGCGATGCTCAACCAGTAGTCGACCGCCCGGTCCAGGGTGATCGCCCCGGCCTGCTCGCCGTAGCCGGTGGTGTCGTGCACCTCGAGCACGCAGATCAGCTTGTTGGCCTTGCAGAGCGAGATGACGTTGCTGACGTCGGCGGCGGTGTTCTTGGTCCAGCGGTCACCGCTGGCCAGCACCACCCGCACGGTGTTCGCGCCGAGCGCCTTGATGTTGGCGAAGGAGGTGGTCTGCTGCGGGTACCAGGTGTGGGCGTGGTTGACGCCACGCATGATGAACTCGTTGCCGTTGGCGTCGTAGAGCTTGCCACCGGAGACCGAGAAGCCGGCCGCGGCCTGGGCCGGTTGCCCGAAGGCGAACACGGCGGCGAGCACGGTGAGCAGGGCGACGCCGGCGACGGAAAGTCGCTTCTTCATGGGTTTCCTCAGGAAGGTCGACCCCGTTGCCCTGGCGGGGTGGCGATGGTGTGACGGTGGCGCTCGGCTGTAGCCCGACAGCCGCCGCCGGACTCCCAGGCCGCGTGCGGATCAGCGTAGGCCGATGGAATCGGGAAGGCAACCGGTTAAGTTACGGAGCTGGTCCTGCCCCTCCCGGTGGTGACCCACGCCGGACGCGGGTCACCACCGGGATCGGCCATCCCCACCACAGGATGTGACACCACCAGCCTGAACCGGTTAAGTCGGAGGCTAGACGCCAGTCCCGGCACCGTCAAGAGTCCATCCTCGTGGTGACCGGGTTCCGCCGGTGGGCACCCCGTCGGGTGAAGCGGCGGGCATCCGAGGTTGACCGGCACCGGGCAGGGGTATCCGGAGACGATCGTCGCCCGGAAGGAGAAAACCAGGATGGTCAGCGTCGGCTACACCCTGATGTGCGAACAGACCGGCCCCAAACAGTTGGTCGACCACGCGGTACGGGCGGAGGCGGCCGGCTTCGACCAGCTGGTCATGTCCGACCACTACTACCCGTGGCTCGACGCGCAGGGCCACTCCCCCTACGCCTGGTCGGTGCTGGGCGCGGTCGCCCACGCCACCAGCCGGGCCGAGCTGATGTCGTTCGTGACCTGCCCGATCCGCCGCTACCACCCGGCGGTGGTGGCGCAGAAGGCCAGCACCATCGGGGTGCTCTCCGACGGCCGGTTCACCCTCGGCCTCGGCGCCGGGGAGAACCTCAACGAGCACGTGGTCGGCGGCTGGCCGCACGTGCAACAGCGGCACGAGATGTTCTCCGAGGCGCTCCAGATCATCCGTCCGCTGCTCAACGGCGAGACGCTGACCTTCTCCGGCAACCACTTCGACGTCCCCGACGCCTTCGTCTGGGACCGCCCGGAACGACCCGTGCCGATGGCCGTCGCCGCGTCCGGGCCGTCGTCGGCCGCGCTGGCCGCCGAGTACGCCGACGGCATCGTCGCCACCGAACCCGACTCCCGGATCATCCAGCTCTATGACGACGCGGGCGGCGCCGGGCAGCCCCGCTACGGCCAGGTGGCCATCTGCTACGGCCCCGACGAGGCCGAGTGCCGCAAGATCGTGCACGACCAGTTCCGCTGGTTCGGCAGCGGTTGGAAGGTCAACGCCGACCTGCCCGACCCGGACGCCTTCGCCGCCGCCACCCAGTTCGTCCGGGAGGAGGACGTCGCCGAGGGCATCCCCTGCGGCCCCGACGTCGAGCGGCACGTCGAGGCGTTCCGCTCCTTCGTCGACGCCGGCTTCACCCACGTGGCGCTCCTCCAGGTCGGCGGGGACAGCCAGCCGATGTTCCTGGACTGGGCGCAGGAGCAGTTGCTGCCCCGACTCCGCGAACTGTGACCACGGTGGCCGGTCGGGACGGGCCGCGCACCCGTCCCGACCCGCACCCGACCGGTGCCGGCCCCTGCGCATTGCGGCGCGCCCTCGCCGCGCCGCGCCCGACGGCCGGCCTGGGTGGGGACGCGGTGGCGTCCCACCCGGCCGCCGACGTCAGCCGGAACCCCTGGCAGGTGCCGATCCTGCGCCGCGACGTCCTCGACGCCCGGCCGTGGCGGGTCGCCACCACCGTCTCGCACTCGGTACGCCACGCGGTGGAGACGGACCTGGCCCGGATCACCGCGCCCACCCTCGTGCTCACCGGGGAACGGGACCCGATCGTGCCGCCCCGGTGGCGGCTTCGGCTGCCTCCTGATGATCCTCTTTTCGGTGCTCGCCTCGATCGTCCTGACCGTCCTGGTCAACCTGCTCCTCTGACGACGGCGGAACCGGATCTGGTGCCGCACCCGACGTCGTGCCCCACCGGGCCGGACGGCAGGAGGACCCCGGGCAGCGGCTGCCGCACACGCGGCATGGTGGGTACCACTTGCCCGGAGTAGACATGCCTGCTTGTCATATTTATGCCCCGGCGGCATAAGGACGTGCCGAGATGGTGGCCACCGGACAGGGTGCCCCGCGGGGTGCACCGCGTCGCCGACCGGACGGGCCACCCAGGCGCAAAGGCACCAGGATGAGCCCGGCTCGGTGCGATGACCAGCGCGGCTCGGTGCGATGACCGGTGCGGCTCGGTGCGATGACCGGTGCGGCGGCGTGCAGCCGGCGGGCATCCGCGACGAGCCCGTCAGGCCGGGTCGAGGTCCAGCTCAGCGACGACCGGGTAGTGGTCGGAGGCGTACTCGGTGTCGCCGCCGCGTACCACGTGGAAGTCCCGCAGCCGGGCGGCGAGCGCCGGGGTGCCGAGCAGGTAGTCCAGTCGCATGCCGGAGAACTCGACGCCGCCGCCGTGCCGGGTCGGCGCGGTCAGCCCGGCCTCGGCCGGCCCACCGGCGTGGGTCGGATCGGCCGGCCCACCGGCGTGGGTCGGATCGGCCGGCCCACCGGCGTGGTGGGTCCAGAGGTCGACCAGGCCGGCGGCGAGCAGCCGGGCCACCGCCCGGGTCTCCACGGTCCGCCCGTCGCGGCGCAGGTGCCGCCGCCGGTACGCCTCGGGCAGCCGGGCCACCCGGTCGGCGTGCTCGGTGCCCGGGTCGAGGGTGTTCAGGTCCCCGGCGACCAGGGCCAGCTCCCCCGGCGCGCGGCGCAGCGCCCCGGCGAGCCAGCCGGCCTCCACCCGCCGCCGCCACCCGGCGTACGGGTCGAGATGCGCGCTGAGCACGGTGAGCGGGCCGGCGGTGGTGGCCAGTTCCACCCGTTGCGCCGCGTGGTGGAACGGCCGACGGACCGGCCCCGCCGAGCGGGTCGGCCACGGCGGGCGGACCAGCACGGCCACCGGCTGACCGAAGCAGGCGCGGGCCAGGTGCGGGCGCATCCCCAGCCGGTCGGCGAACCCGGCCAGCACCCCCGGCCGGTCGAAGCCTCGCAGCTCCTGCACGGCCAGCACGTCGGGGGCCTGCGCGGCGACGACCCGGGACACCAGGTCCAGCCGGCCGGGGCCGGTGCGGTCCCGGCCGCCGGTCCTGATGTTCCAGGTCATCATCCGCAGCACTGTCGACGGCTCAATCCGGGCGGCCGGCCTTGGCCAGCTCGTCGTCCAGCTCGTCGACCTGTTCCGACTCGATCTCGGGCCGGTTGCCCTCGTACACGTCGGCGTTGGGGCGGATCACCCAGTAGAGCAGCCCGATCCAGAGGCCGCTGAGGATGAGCGCGCCCATGAAGTCCGTCGGGTGGTGCATCCCCCGGTACATCCGGGAGACCGCCACCCCGACCGGCATGATCACGGCGAGCGCCACGAACAGCCAACGCCACCAGCGGTCGGTACGGACGAACACGATGATCGCGACGGCCAGCCAGAGGCAGGTGGTCGCCGCGATGTGCCCGGACGGGAAGGACGAGGTGGGCATCTGCCCGTCCAGGTTCTCCACCGCCGGGCGGGGCCGCTCCACCACCCGGGCCGAGGCGAGAAAGAGGCTCAGCTCGCCGAAGAGCGCCAGCACCACGAAGAGCACGGGCCGCCACCGCTTCCAGATGGCCAGCACCAGCGGGCAGAAGACCAGCGAGACGATCAGGATGGCGTGGGTGTCGCCGAACTTGCTCCACCACCAGCTCAGCTCGGTGAGGAAGTCGGTGTGCCGGTCGGCGAACCAACGCGGCACGTCGGTGTCCAGGGTCTCGAAGACGGTGCCCTTGGCGTGGTAGCTGACGTAGCTGCCGAAGGCGTACAGGGCACCGAAGATGATCACCCAGCCGACGAGCAGTTCGGCCACGGCCGAGCGGGGGTGCTCCAGCACGTGCTCCTCGGCCGGGGCCGGGGTGAGCTTGTCGCCGGCCTCCGGCTCCAGCCCCTCGGTCAGCGGCGGCACCGGCCGGCCGCGCTCGCGCCGCCACAGCCGGAAGGCGTACGCGGTGACACCGAGCCAGGCCGCACCGAGCAGCCAGCCACCGAGCACGTCGGAGACGAAGTGCACGCCCAGCGCGATCCGGGTCAGCCCGACCAGCGCCACCAGCACGGCCGCGATGGCGATCGCCGGCTTGCGCCAGCGGGGCGACATGGCCGGCAGGAAGACCAGCAGCAGCGCCCCGTACGCGACGAACGAGCCGAGCGCGTGCCCACTGGGGAAGCTGTTGCCGGGGGCGCTGGCCACCGGCACGTCGACCACCGGCCGGAGCCGGCCGACCAGGGCCTTGAGCGACGGGTCGAGAATCAGCCCGCCCACCCCGGTCACGATCAGGTAGACCGCCAACCGGGACTGGCGGCGGATCAGCAGGGTGACCACCGCAATGGTGACCAGCCAGATCAGCACCGGCCGACCGCCCAGGTCGGTGACCGCCTGGAGCACGGTGACGAGCGCGTGGTGCGGCGCGACGAGCCCGTTGAACCACTCGGCCGCCTCGTGGTCGGCGTGGTACATCGGGCTCCATTTGAACCTGACGAGCATCAGCAACAGCCCGAAACCGACGCCCGCGCCGGCCACGGCCAACAGGCCGGCGACGCTCCGTTCGGCGAAATGGCCGAGCGGCCGTCGGGCCGTCGTCTCCTTGACCGCGGTCAACCCGCACCTCCCTGCGTCGACGTGGCGAGGCGCGCTGTACCCGATTCCGCCGCCCCGTACACGCCCGTCCGGTGTGGCGGGGTCAGAGTGCTGTCATCTCACCGGTGTCGAAGCTCCACCTGCTCGGCCTCGGGCTCCCACAGGTCGGGCTGGGCCGGCTCGGGAGCGCCGATCCGCATCGCCTCCAACTGGGCGGCGAAGGACAGCCCGCCGAAGAGCGCCATGCCGGTGAGGTTGGCCCAGAGCAGCAACGCCATCATCCCGGTCAACGCCCCGTACGTCTGGCCGAAGCCGCCGCCGAACTTGACGTACCCGGCGAGCAGCAGGCTGGCCAGCCACCACAGGGCGGTGGCGATGCCGGCGCCGAAGAAGAGCCAGGACAGGCCGGGCTGCTTACGCCGGGGGGCGTGCCGGAAGATCACCGCCACCGCGACCACTGTCAGCACCAGGCTCAGCGGCCAGCGCACCGCCTCCCAGACGCCGGCGGCGAGGTCACCCCACTCGTAGTGCCGCTGCACCGATTCGCCCATCGCCCCGCCGCCGACCAGGATCAGGAACCCGGCCAGCGCGGGCAGGCCGGCGACCACGGCGAGCACCGCCGCCCGCAGGTACTTCCGCAGCGCCGGACGGTCCCGTTCCACCCCGTAGATCCGGTTCGCGCCGCGTTCGATCTGGGCCATGGTGGTGGTCAACGCCACCAGGCCGGTGATCAGACCGAGGGTCAGCGCCAACTCGCCCTTGCTCTCGGTGCGGTCGCTGTCGCCGAGCAGGTCCTGCACCACCTGCTCGCTCTGCCCGGGGGTAAGCGCCAGCACGGTGTCGGCGACCACCCGGCCGCCCTCCTCGACGCCCAGGTCGCTGATCAGACCGGTGAGCGCGATCAGGAACGGGACCACGGCGAGGCAGAGTTGCAGGGCGAAGGCCCGGGAGTGGCTGAACCCGTCGCCGTAGCGGAACCGGATGAAGCCGTCGCGCAGCAGGTGCCAGCCACCGAGCCGGCGCAGCGTACGCCAGGCGTCGTCGGCGGAGAGGTCGTCCGACGCCATCAACCGGGTCTCGGGGACGAGCTTGGTGCTACTCACGGCGGGCTTCCTCGACCAGTTTCTCACCGCGCTTCGCCGCCGCGTCGGCGTCGTGGGCCAGGTCGGGGTCCTGGGCCGGACGCGGCACGCAGAGCCAGAGCGACTCGGGTCTGATCTCGGCGGCCAGGGTCCGGCCCGGCGCGATCAGGTCGCCGTCGAGCTGCCGGGGCTGGGCGCGGTTGCTGGTGATGACGACCTTGCGGGCCCGGTGGACCTCCATCCGGGGGACACTGCCCTGCCGGCGGACCAGGGCCCAGCCCATGGCGAGCCAGTGCCGCACCCGGTTGGGGGTGAGCACCGCGACGTCGAGCCAGCCGTCGTCGGGCTCGGCGTCGGTGAGCAGGCGTACCCCGCCCTGGAGCCGCCCGACGTTGGCGACCAGCACGGTACGGGCGCGACGGCGCACCGGGGGCCGGTCGTCGATCCGGATGGTGAGCCGCATCGGGCGGTCCCGCAGGTGCTTCGCGGCCCCCACCACGTACGCGGGCCAGCCGATCCGGGCCTTGGTGGTCTCGGAGGTGTCGGCCAGCATCTGCGCGTCGAAGCCCATCCCGGCCATCACCGCGAAGCACTTGTCGTCGACGACGCCCACGTCCAGCCGGCGGCGTCCGCGCTCGACGGCCACCTGCAGGCCGGCGGCCAGGTCGTTGGAGAGCCCCAGGTTGGCGGCGAGCAGGTTGCCGGTCCCCTGCGGCAGCACGGCGAGCTCCACGTCGGTGCCGGCCAGCGCGGTGACGCAGGCCATCACCGTGCCGTCGCCGCCGCAGGCGAAGACCAGCTGGGCCCCGGCGGCGACGGCCTGCTCGGTCTGCCCCCGGCCGGGGTCCTCGGCGGTGGTCTCGTACCAGGTCGGGGCCGGCCAACCGGCGGCGGCGAGAGCCTCGTCCACGGTCCGGCGGAACTCGTCGAGGTCGGCCACCTTCGTCGGGTTGACCACCACCGCCGAGCGCGGGGCGCGGTTGTCGCCGGTCACCGTACGCTTCTGCTCTGCACCGTCCACGGCGCAAGTGTGCAGCACCCCGGCCCGCTCAGCGACCCGACGACGGTCGACGTTGCATTGACCGCAAACAGGTTTGAGTGGGCCGGGGGCCGGTCGGCGGCTCAGGCCACCGTGCGGAGCGCCAACTCGACCCGTCGGCGCAGGTCGCCGAGGTCCGCGCCCGCCTCGGTCAGCACCACCGCGCCCAGTCCGCCGCCCTCGCGGAGCAGACCGAGCAGGATGTGTTCGGTGCCGATGTGGCGGTGGCGCAGCCGCAGCGCCTCGCGCAGCGCCAACTCCAGCACCTTGCGGGAGCGGGGCGAGAACGGCCCGCCGACCGGCCGCCGCAGCCGCCACCGCCGACGGGGTGCCGGAACGGCCTCGCGCAGGGCGTCCGGGCCGAAGGAGTCCTCGATCCGGGCGACGATGGCCGCCAGGTCGATGCCGATCTCACGCAGCGCAGCGGCGTCCGCCTCGCCGAGCCCGAGCCCGCCGTCGCCGACGTGCCGCCGGACCCGGGCGCGCAGGTCGTCGGCGTCGAGGCCGGCCTCGACGAGCACCCGGCTGGCGAGCCCGTCGCCATCGGCCAGCACGGCGAGCAGCAGGTGTTCGGTGCCGACGGGGCGTCGTCCGTCGCTCCGGGCCTGCTCGACCGCGCGCTGGACGACCGCCCGGGCCCGGTCGGTGAACCGTTCGAACATCATTCCTCCCAGGTGCCGCGGACCGCCGGTCGCCCGGCGTGCTTCTTGTGGACCGCCTGCCGGCTGACCTCGAGCGCGTCGGCGATCTCCTGCCAGGACCAGCCCTGCCGTCGGGCGTTGTCCACCTGGACCACCTCCAGCCGTTCGAGGAGCCGGCGCAGGGCGAGCACCGCGCGCAGGCCGACCCTGGGGTCGGTGCTGCCGGCTGCCGCCGCGAGTTCCGTCGCCTGACTCATGCCGTCAACCTACGTTGACACCGAACCCCTGTCAACCCGAGTTGACGAAATCGACAGGTACCCGACACGACGCCGGACGCCCGGTCCGGGCCGACGCCGGTGCTACCGTCCGCTGGTGTTCCGTCGCCGCACCGCCGACCAGCCCGTCGAGGCGGCCCACCGGCTGCCCGTCGGCCGGTTCGAGTGGGAGGTCGCCGGCGGTTCCGTGGTCGGCGACCGCTACCCGGCCAACTTCGACGTCCTGCACGTCGACCCGGAACTGCCGTTCGTGGCGGTGGTCGACGGCATGGGCGAGGGCGAGGGCAGTCGGATCGCCGGCAGCACCGCGCGGGACACCCTGCACGAGCTGGTCCACGCCGGCTGGCCCGCCGTCGGCCCCCACGAGCTGCGGACCGCGGTCACCGAGGCACAGATCCGGGTACGCCGGGCCGGTGCCGCCCTGGACGAGCTGGCCGGCTGCACGCTGACCGCCCTGCTCGCCGAGCCAGACGGCGCGCTGGCCTGGATCGTCCAGCTCGGCGACTCCCGGGCGTACCGGCTGCGGGACGGGTTGCTGGAGCTGGTCACCGTGGACCACACGATGGCCTGGCTCGGCGTGCTGCACGGCTGGTGGCCGGCGAACTCCCCGGAGGCGGTCCGCGCCCGCTACCAACTGCTGCGCTACCTGGGCCACCCCGACCGGCCGGACCCGGACCTGCTCGGGGTGCCGCTGCGCCCCGGTGACACCTGGCTGCTCTGCACCGACGGGGTCAGCGACCAACTCGACTACCACCGGCTACGGGAACTGCTCTCCGAACCGGACCCGACCCGGGCGGTCCGCGCCCTGCTCGCCGCGACCCTGGCCGCGGGCGGCAGCGACAACGCCACCGCCGTCGTGCTGCGCGTACACCGGCGTGACCAGGCCCGTCCGGCCGATCGGGCTCCGCCACCCGCCCCGCGCGACTAGCGTCGGTGGGGACGGCGTGGCCGTACCGTGCGGGACGCCCGGGAGGTGAACCGGATGACCGGATCCACCGGCGGCCCGGTGGTGGTCGGCGTCGGCCCGACACCGACCGACCTCGCGGTGGTCCGGCTGGCCGCCCGGGAGGCCGCCGCCCACGGTCGGGACCTGGCCCTGCTGCACGCCTTCAACTGGGAGGCCGCCCTCGCCGGCCCGTCGCTGGTCGGCAGCCGGGACGCCGCCGAGGAGCTGATCGCCCGCGCCGCCAGCACCGCGAACGAGGTCGAAGCGGGGGTGTCGGTAAGCGGTGAGATCGTCGAGGGGGCCCCGGTCGGCGCCCTGGTCCGCCGCTCCGAGACGGCGTTCCTGGTGGCCATCGGGGACGGCGGGATGGCCGGCTGCGGCAGGTGCGTGCCGGCCGACGCGCCGGCCGTGCAGCTCGCCGCGCGGGCCGGCTGCCCGGTGCTGGTGGTCCGCCCCGACCCGCCGCCTCCGGGGCCGGTGCTGGTCGGCGTGGACGGCTCGCCCGGCTCCCGGGCCGCGCTCGACTTCGCCTTCGGCTGTGCCGTCCGCCGACCGGCCCGGGTCGTCGCGGTGCGGGTGGTCGAGCCGGGGTGGCCCGACGACGGCGACGACCTGCTCACCGCGCTGGTCGCCGAGGTCGGCCGGCACCACCCGGACGTGCCGACGGAGTGCCACACCGTGCACGGCGCCCCCGGGACAGTCCTGGTGGAGCAGTCCCGGTCGGCGCAGGTGGTGCTGGTCGGCGCCCGGGGCGACCAGCCGGGGCGGGGGATGCTGGGCGAGGTGAGCCAGACCCTGCTCTACCACGCACCGGCACCGGTCATCGTCGTCCGTGGCCTGGTTTCCGCCGCACCGGCCGGGGCATGAGGTCCCCGGCCGCCGGGACCAACGGCCCTGACCGGTGACCCCCCGGAACGCGAAGACTGGGTCTGCCCGGGGCGAAACGGCGCTTCCGGGTGCAGAACTCCCCGACCCGCGAGAGGCTTTGGCAGCATGGACACCGCTCTCGACCTGCACAGCCCCCTGACCGACGACGAGCTGCGCCGGCTGGACGCCTACTGGCGGGCGGCGAACTACCTGACCGTCGGGCAGATCTACCTGCTGGACAACCCGCTGCTGCGCGAGCCGCTTACCCCCGAGGACGTCAAGCCCCGGCTGCTCGGCCACTGGGGCACCAGCCCCGGCCTGAACCTGCTCTACGCGCACCTCAACCGGGTCATCGTCAACCGCGACCTGTCGGCCATCTTCGTCACCGGCCCCGGCCACGGCGGCCCGGCGCTGGTCGCCAACACCTGGCTGGAGGGCACCTACAGCGAGCTGTACCACTCGGTCAGCCGCGACGAGACCGGCATGCAGCGGCTGTTCCGCCAGTTCTCCTTCCCCGGCGGCGTCCCGAGCCACGTGGCACCGGAGGTGCCGGGCTCGATCCACGAGGGCGGCGAGCTGGGGTACGCCCTGAGCCACGCCTACGGTGCCGCCTTCGACAACCCGGACCTGCTGGTCGCCTGCGTCATCGGCGACGGGGAGGCGGAGACCGGCCCGCTGGCGGGGAGTTGGCAGTCAAACGTCTTCCTCAACCCGGCCCGGGACGGCGCGGTGCTGCCCATCCTGCACCTCAACGGCTACAAGATCGCCAACCCGACGGTGCTGGACCGGATCCCCACCGAGGACCTGCTCGGCCTGATGCGCGGCCACGGCTACCAGCCGTACCTGGTCGCCGGGGACGACCCGGAGCAGGTGCACCAACTCCTCGCGGCCACCCTGGACCGCGCCTGCGACGAGATCGCCGAGATCCAGCGGGTGGCCCGCTCCGGCGGCCGGGTCGAGCGCCCGCGCTGGCCGATGATCATCCTGCGGACCCCGAAGGGCTGGACCGGCCCGGCCCAGGTCGACGGCAAGCAGGTCGAGGGGACCTACCGGGCCCACCAGGTGCCCATCGCCGAGGTACGCGACAACCCGGAGCACCTGGCCGAGTTGGAGCGCTGGCTGCGCAGCTACCGACCGGAGGAGCTCTTCGACGCCACCGGTGCCCCGGTCGCCGAGCTGGCCGCGTTGCCGCCCAAGGGCGAGCACCGGATGAGCGCCAACCCGGTCACCAACGGCGGACGGGTGCTGCGCGACCTGACCCTGCCGGACTTCCGCGACTACGCCGTCGACGTCCGGCAGCCGGGTGAGCCGGTGGTCGGTGCGGCCGGCGTGCTCGGCACCTGGGTCCGCGACGTGATCACCGCCAACCCGCAGACCTTCCGGCTGTTCGGCCCGGACGAGGTCGCCTCCAACCGGCTCGGGGCCGCCTTCGAGGTCACCGACCGGGCCTTCGTCGGCCGGATCGAGCCGACCGACGACCACCTCTCCCCCGACGGCCGGGTGATGGAGGTGCTCTCCGAGCACCTGTGCGAGGGCTGGCTGGAGGGCTACCTGCTGACCGGCCGGCACGGCATCTTCACCAGCTACGAGGCGTTCATCCACATCGTCGACTCGATGGTCAACCAGCACGCCAAGTGGCTGAAGGTGACCCGGGGCATCCCCTGGCGGGAGCCGATCGCCTCGCTGAACTACCTGCTCTCCAGTCACGTCTGGCGGCAGGACCACAACGGTTTCTCGCACCAGGACCCCGGTTTCATCGACCACGTGGTCAACAAGAAGGCCGAAGTGGTCCGGGTCTACCTGCCGCCGGACGCCAACACCCTGCTCTCCACCATGGACCACTGCCTGCGCAGCCGGCACTACATCAACGTGGTGGTGGCCGGCAAGCAGCCCGCGCCGAACTGGCTGACCATGGACGAGGCGGTCCAGCACTGCCGGCGCGGCCTGGGCATCTGGGACTGGGCCAGCACCGACGACGGCCAGGAGCCCGACGTGGTGCTCGCCTGCGCCGGTGACGTGCCGACCCTGGAGACCCTCGCCGCCGCCGACCTGCTCCACCAGCACCTGCCCGAGCTCAAGGTGCGGGTCGTCAACGTGGTCGACCTGATGCGGCTCCAGCCGTCGTCGGAGCACCCGCACGGCCTGCCGGACAACGAGTTCGACACCATCTTCACCCGGGACAAGCCGATCATCTTCGCCTACCACGGCTACCCGTGGCTGATCCACCGGCTCACCTACCGCCGGGCCAACCACGACAACCTGCACGTGCGCGGCTACAAGGAGGAGGGCACCACCACCACGCCGTTCGACATGGTGATGCTCAACGACCTGGACCGCTTCCACCTGGTCATCGACGTCATCGACCGGGTGCCCGGCCTGGCCGCCCGCGCCGCCCACCTGCGTCAGGAGATGGTCGACACCCGGCAGGCCTGCCGCGATCACACCCGCCGGTACGGCGAGGACGACCCCCGGGTCGCCGAGTGGCGCTGGATCCGGGAGACCCAGCCGGCCCAACTGGACGGTCAGTGACCCGCCGCCGCCCGCTGTGGGCCGGCCTACCGGCCCAGAGCGGGACCACCACCACCCCGTGACCAGCACCCAGGAGAGGACGAGACGATGAGCACCGACGAGATCCTGGTCGGCTACGACGGTTCCGCCGACGCGGGGGTCGCCCTGGACTGGGCGCTGGCGGAGGCGCAGCGCAGCGGACGCCCGGTCCGCCTCGCGTACGTCTTCGAGTGGCTGACCGTCGCCGGGTGGGTCGGTCCCGGGGTGGCCCCGGGGATCTGGCCGGACGACGACGCCCGACGGCAGGTCGACGAGTTGGTGCAGAAGGCCGCCTCGGACGCCGCTGCCGGCTGCCCCGGCGTCACCGTGCACGGTGAGGTCTTCGACGGGCCGCCCGCGCTGGTGCTGGAGGAACGCTCCGCCGAGGCCGGGTTGCTGGTGCTCGGCAGCCGGGGTCACGGTGGCTTCGCCGGCCTGCTCGCCGGTTCCACGGCGGTCTCGGTGGCCGCCCACGGGCACTGCCCGGTGGTGGTGGTCCGCGAGGGGCAGGCCAAGGCCGCCGGCCCGGTGGTGGTCGGCTTCGACGGCTCCGACCAGGCCCGCACGGCACTCGGTTTCGCCGTCGAACGGGCCGCCCAACGGGACACCCCGCTGCGGGTATTGCGGGCCTCCGCACCGCCGGACGACCGTTGGCGGCCGTCCGAGCCCTACGCCGAGGCGACCCTCGCGGCGGACCGGGTCGAGATCGAGGAAGCCCTCGCCGGATGGCGGGAGACCTTCCCCGACGTCCCGGTCACGGTGGAGATCGCCCCGGCCCGACCGGCCGCCGCGCTCGTCGAGGCGAGTCGGGAGGCGCAGCTCGTGGTGGTCGGCAGCCGGGGCCGGGGCGGGCTGCGCGGGATGCTCCTCGGCTCGGTCGGCCAGCAGCTCATCCAGCACGCGCACTGCCCGGTCGCGGTCGTCCGCGAACGCTGACAGCCCGCCGGGGTCGGCGGCTCACCGGTGGCCGGGAACGGGCGGGGTGGGCGGGTCGGGGGCCAGGGAGGAGTAGTCCTCCTCTTCCCGGGCCAGGTGCAGGCGCAGCACCGCGTCCAGCCCGTACAGGCTGGCGAGCAGGTCGGGCACCTGGTCGGGGCGCAGCCGCCCGTCCGCCTGGGCCAGGTGACCGCCGATCCGGTCGACCAGCCGGTGGATCTCCACGTGTTCCCGGCTCATCGTGGACGTCGCCTCGTCGCCGCCGAGTGGCCCGGTCAACGCCGGATAGAGCTGCCGCTCCTCGGCGCTGTCGTGCGGCAACACCTCGTCGGTCAGCCGGCGGTGCGTGTCGCGCAGCGCCGGCAGGCACCCCTCGGCCGTCGGTCGGGTCGCCACCAGGTCGGCGGTGTCGCGTACCCGGGCGAGCACGTCGCGTACCCCGGCGTGCTGGCCGGCGTACCGGTCGAGCAGCTCGCGGGTGGCCGGCGGGACGTCCCGGCGGCGCAGCCCACCGCGCAGCGCCCGGAGCGCGTTGAGGATCACCAGCACGTCGATGCCCTCCTGGAGGAAGGCACCCGCCACCGGCGGCAGCCGACCGGCGGCGGCGACCAGCATCGCCAGCACCGCCAGCCCCATCCCGACGGCGGCGCTCTGCACCGCGATCCGACGGGCGTACCGGGCGATCTCGACGGCGTCGGCGAGCCGGTCCAGCCGGTCCACGGTGATCACCGCGTCGGCGACGTCCGCCGAGGCGGTCGCCCCGGTGGCCCCCATCGCCACCCCGACGTGCGCCGCCGCCAGCGCGGGCGCGTCGTTCACCCCGTCGCCGACCATCACGGTGACCGCCCGCCGCGACTCCTGCCGGACCCGGGCCACCTTCTGCTCCGGGGAGCACCGGGCCAGCGCCTCGTCCACCCCCACCAGCCGGGCCACCTGCTCGGCGGTACGCGGTCGGTCCCCGGTGAGCAGCAGCAGCCGGGTCAACCCGGCCTCCCGCAGCCGGCGTACCGTCCGCCGGGCGTCCGGGCGGACCGGGTCCTCCAGCAGGATCGCGCCGAGCGGGCCGTGGTCGTCGCTCACCCACACCGTCGACCAGCCGGCCAGCTCGGCCCGGTCCCGGGCCAGCTCCGCCCAGTCGGGCAGATCACCGCTGAGCTGCCCGACCCGCACCGGCCGGCCGTCGACCCGGCCGCTGACCCCCCGCCCCGGTTCCTCGGTCACCTCCGTCGGCTCGACCAGCGCCAGCCCCCGCTGACGGGCCTGCCGCACCAGCGCCACGGCCAGCACGTGCGGAGAGAGTTGCTCCACCGACGCGGCCAGCCGCAGCACCTCGTCCCGGTCACCACCGGGGGCGACCACCGTCTCCGCCGCCCGGGGCCGCCCGGCGGTCAACGTGCCGGTCTTGTCGACAAGCAGGGTGCGGGCCCGGCCGAGCAACTCCAGCGAACCGCCGTCGCGCACCAGCACGCCCCGCCGGGCCACCCGGGACAGCCCGGAGACGATCGCGATCGGGGTGGCCAGCAGCAGCGGGCACGGCGTCGCCACCACCAGCACGGCCACCGCCCGGACGAACTCCCCCGACCACCACCAGGCTCCCCCGGCCAGCAGCAGGGTGAACGGGACGAACGCCGCCGCGTACCGGTCGGCGAGCCGGACCGTCGGCGCCCGGTGGGCGGTCGCCTCCTGCGCCAGCCGGACGATCCCCGCGTACGTGCTGCCCGCCGCGTCCCGGGTGGCCCGCAGGCCCACGGCGGCGCCGGCGTTGACGACCCCGCTGGGCACCTGTTCCCCGGCGGCCCGGCCGGCCAGTTGGGACTCACCCGTCACCACCGACTCGTCGAGCGTCGCCGGGGCCGCCAGGACACCGTCGACCGGCACCACGTCGCCCGGCCCGACCAGCAGCTGGTCGCCCACCGCGACCCGGTCCAGCGCAATCACCTCGATGCCCCCGTCGGGGGTGCGCCGCCGCGCCTGCCGGGGGGCCCGCTCCAGCAGGGCGCGCAGGTCACGGGTCGCCCGCCCCTGGGCGTACGCCTCCAGCGCCCGACCGGTCGCCACCATCACCGCGATCACCGCACCGGCCAGGTACTCGCCGACCAGCAGCGCGCCGGCCAACGCCAGGACGGCGATCACGTCCACCCCGAACCGCCGCCGCCACAGCTGACGCAGCACCGCCCAGACCGCCGGCACCAACGCCACCAGGGTCACCGCCGCCCAGATCCCGTCGGCGGGGCCGCGCCGGCCGGTCAGCCACAGCGCCGCCCCGGCCAGCACCGCCGCGGCGAGCAGGGTCAGCGGCGTCCACTCGCGCCAGTGCACCCGGTGCCGGCCGGCCGGCCGCTCCGGAACGCACTCCTGCGGTGCCGTGCCCACCTGCGGATCGTCCCAGCGGCCCGACGCCGGCGACACGGAACCGGGAAACCACCGGGCCGAAAGGCCCCCGAGGAGGGACCTGCGGACCCTGCGCCCGGCCGCACCGGGCAGGACAGGATGGAGCGGCATCCCCGCCCGCGGACCGACCGGGTGGGGCACGATGGGGAGAAACGGAAAGGTCGTGCCGATGAGCCACCAGACGCCTGCGACGGACCGCCCGCTGACCACCGCGCTCGCGGAGGCGGCCGCGACGGCCGGTCACGCCCCCTCGGTGCACAACACGCAGCCGTGGCGGTGGCGGGTCCTGCCGGACGCCCTCGAACTGCGGGTGGTCCGGGACCGGCAGCTCACCGCCGCCGACCCGGAGGGTCGCCTGCTGGCGCTGAGCTGCGGCGCGGCCCTGCACCACGCCCGGGTGGCGCTGGCCGCCGAGGGCTGGACGGCGGTGGTCGAGCGGCTGCCCGACCCGCAGCAGCCGGACCTGCTGGCCCGGTTGACCGGCCTGGACCGCTCCGGGGCCGACCCGGACGCGATGCGTCTGGTGCAGTGCATGCAGGTGCGGCACACCGACCGTCGGCCGGTCAGCGACGAACCGGTGTCCGGCGGGGCGATCGACGACATCGTCCGCGCGGCGGACGCCGAGGGTTCCCGGTTGCAGATCCTCGACTCCGACCAGGTGATGGAGTTGGCCGCCACCGCCTCGCACGCCGCGACGGTGGAGGCGGAGGACCCGCAGACCCGCGAGGAGTTGCAGTACTGGACCAACCGGGCGGGCAGCGGCACCGGCCTGCCGCCTGAGGTGCTGCCGCACGACCAGCCGCAGACCACCGTCCCGGCCCGCGACTTCGGCAGCCCCGGTGACCTGCCGGTGGGCCCTGGGCACGACCGGGCCGCCGCGTACGGGCTGCTCTACGGCGACGAGGACGAACCGGACAGCTGGCTGCGGGCCGGCGAGGCGCTCTCCGCCCTCTGGCTCGCCGCCACCCGGCACGGGGCGTCGGTGGTGCCGCTGTCCGGCGTGGTCGAGGTGCCCGGCACCCGGCAGACGCTGCGGCAACTGCTCAGTGGGCTCGGCTACCCGTACCTGGTGCTGCGGATCGGGATCGCGGACCCGGCGCACGCCGGCCCGCCGCACACCCCGCGGCTGCCCACCGAGCAGGTGGTGGACACCTCCGCGGTCCGCGAACAGCGGGCCTGACGGTCTCGTGTCGGGCGGTAACATCGCCCGCGTGGCCGCCAGCACACCGACTCCCCGCAACGAACACCCGACCCCCTCGCTGGGGCTGAGCCCGTTGTCCCGGGTCCGCCTCGACGAGCTGCTCCAGGAGATGCTGGACCGGGTCGGCGACGTGGTGACCAGCCGGGAGCGGCTGCGGGCGCTGCTCGACGCGGTGGTCGGCATCGGCACCGACCTCGACCTGCGCAGCACCCTGCAACGGATCGTGCAGGCGGCCTGCGAGCTGGTCGGGGCGCGTTTCGGCGCGCTCGGCGTGATCGGGCCCGACCGGCTGCTGCACGACTTCATCACCCACGGCATCGACGCCGAGCTGCACGCGAAGATCGGTGACCTGCCGCACGGTCGGGGGGTGCTCGGGCTGCTGATCGACGAGCCCCGCCCGGTCCGCATGCCGGACATCACCCAACATCCCCAGTCGTACGGCTTCCCGCCGCACCACCCGCCGATGCACAGCTTCCTCGGGGTGCCGGTACGCATCCGCGACCAGGTCTTCGGCAACCTCTACCTGGCCGAGAAGCAGGGCGCCCCGGAGTTCACCGAGGACGACGAGGAAATCGTCGTGGCGCTGGCCGCCGCCGCCGGGGTGGCCATCGAGAACGCCCGGCTCTACGCGCTGGCCCACCGCCGGGAACGCTGGCTGGCCGCCACCGCCGAGATCACCTCGGTGCTGCTCGGCGAGGTGCGCCGTACCGACGCGTTGACCCTGGTGGCCCGGCGGGCCCGGGAGGTCGCCGAGGCGGAGCTGGCGCTGGTGCTGCTATACGACGAGGATGCCGGCCAGTTCACCGTCGAGGTGGTCGACTCCGCCGACGGCGACGCCGCGGGGCTGGTCGGCGCGGTGCTGCCGGCCACCGAGACCAGTTTCGCCGGGTCGGTGACCGAGCATCGCCGCGAACTGCTCGACGACCTGGCCGAGGCGGCACCCTGGCCGGTGCCGGTGGTCGCCGGCCCGGCGGTGGTCTCCCCGCTCGCCGCCGCCGACACCCTGCACGGGGTGCTGGTGGTCGCCCACCGGCCCGACTCCGGCCGGGCCGCCGACGCCGACGTCACGCTGCTGGCCAGCTTCGCCGGCCAGGCGGCGCTGGCCATGGAGCGGGCCCGCGGCCAGGAGGAACGGGAGCTGCTGGTGGTCCTGGAGGACCGCGAACGGATCGCCCGGGACCTGCACGACGTGGTGATCCAACGGCTCTTCGCCACCGGCCTGCAACTGCAGAGCGGCGCGATGAACGCCCGCCCCGAGGTCGCCAAGCGGATCAACGCGGCCGTCGACGACCTCGACGCCACCATCCGGGACATCCGCCGCACCATCTTCGAGCTGCGGACCCCGATGAGCGCGGCGCTGCGCACCGAGATCCGGGAGGCGGTCGACGTGGCCGCCGGGTCGCTCGGCTTCCGCCCCGAGGTGGAACTCGACGGCCCGATCGACAGCGCCGTGCCGGAACCGGTCCGTCCCGACCTCACGGCCGTGCTCCGCGAGGCGCTGTCCAACGCGGTACGCCACGCCGGGGCCAGCCGGCTCGCCGTCGCCGTACGGGTGGACGCGGGCCGGGTCACCGTGACGGTCACCGACGACGGGGTGGGCTGTGACCCGGCCGCCGCCCGGGGCGGCCTGGTGAACCTGCGTGAACGTGCCGAGCGTCACGGCGGCGAGTTCGAGGTACGCCGGGTCGACCCGCACGGCACCCAGCTCTACTGGTCGGTCCCGCTGCGCGACTGATCCGGGTGGCCGGGTAGCGGCCGTTCGGGTCGGCGGTCGCTGGACCGGTGGCGTCCGCCTGCGGGTCAGGGGCGCTGGCCGAGGAGGCGGGTGGCGAGCACGGCGGCCTGGGTGCGGCGTTCCAGGCCCAACTTGGCCAGCACGCTGGAGACGTAGTTCTTCACGGTCTTTTCCGCCAGGAACATCTTGCCGGCGATCTCCCGGTTGGTCAGCCCCTCTGCCACGTACTCCAGGATGCGGCGTTCCTGCTCGGTGAGGGATTTCAACTCGCGGGGCTGCTCGACGCCGTTGCGGATGCGTTCCAGCACCCGGGTGGTGATCGCCGGGTCGAGCAGCGACTGCCCGGCCGCCACCCGGCGCACCGCGTCGACCAGGTCGGTGCCCCGGATCTGCTTGAGCACGTAACCCGCCGCCCCCGCCATGATCGCGGCGAACAGCGCCTCGTCGTCCTCGTACGAGGTGAGGATCAGCCCCTTGATCGACGAGTCCACCGCCCGGACGTCCCGGCACACGTCGATGCCGTTGCCGTCGGGCAGCCGGGCGTCGAGGATCGCCACGTCGGGCCGGAGCGCGGGAATCCGCCGGGCCGCCTCCTGCGCGGAGCCGGACTCGCCTACCACTTCGATGTCGCCGCTGCTCTGCAACAGGTCGGCAAGGCCACGGCGGACGACTTCGTGGTCGTCGAGGAGGAACACCCGGATCATCCCTCGTTTCTACCCGCCCGGACCGGCCCGTGCACGGGCCGAAGGTCCCTAACCTGGCGCGTCGCCCCGGGAAGGGTGGCCCGGCGGGTCGGGACGTCCGGCCCTGCCCGGCCCACCCCGGGTGACCGACCGTGGAGGGGAACCAGGCCACGGAAGGAGCACGACCATGGGCACCGGTTTCACCGAGGCACAGCTGCGGACCGCCGTCGCGGACGCCGTCCGCGCGCCCTCCCTGCACAACACCCAGCCGTGGCGGTTCCGACTGCGCGACGGCGGGATCGAGGTGTCGGTCGACCCGGCCCGCCGGCTGCCGGCCACCGACCCGAGCGGCTGGGGCACCCGGATCGCCGGCGGCGCGGCCCTGTTCAACATGCGGTTGTCCCTGGCCGTGGCGGGCACCCCGGCGACGGTACGGCTGCGCCCGTACCCGGCCGACCCGGACGTGCTGGCCCGGCTGCTCCCGGAACTGCCGCGCCGCCCCACCCCCACCGAGCAGAGCCTGTACGCGGCCATCGGCCGCCGGTTCAGCAACCGGGCGCCGTTCTGGCCCGACCCGGTGCCCGCCGACGCCCGCTGGCGGCTCGGCGAGGCGGCCCGTGCCGAGCAGTGCTGGCTGGAACTGGTGATCGGGGTGAGCGCGGTCAACGCCTTCGCCGAGATCGCCCACAGCGCCCACCGGGTGCTCGAACGCGACCCCGCCTACCGGGCCGAACGCGCCGACTGGGTCCGCACCGAGCCCGCCCCCGACGGGGTGCCGGCCCGCGCCGGAGGCCCACAGACCGAGCCGCAGGACCTGCTGCCGTCGCGCGGTTTCGGCGGCCTGGACCGGGCGCCCGGCCGCGACTTCGAGCCGGAACCGCTGGTGGCGGTGCTCGGCGCGGCCGGTAACACGGTCGTCGACCAGGTGCTGGCCGGGCAGGCGTTGCAGCGGGTCCTGCTGACCGCGACCGACGCGGGGCTTGCGGTGTCGCTGCTGTCGCAGCCGATCGAGGTGTCGGGGGCACGGGAGGCGCTGCGGTTGTCGCTGGGGCGTTTCGGCACCCCGCAGATGGTCATGCGGATCGGGTACGGCCAGCCGGGGGTGGCCACCCCGAGGCGGACCGTGGACGAGGTGCTGGACGTGGCGGTGGCACCCGGCTGACCGTCGTCACCCGCACGGCTATCCGGGGTATGGGGTGTCGCGCTGTTGGATGTGGCGGCTGAGGCGAAGGCGAACGGTGTCGTGGATGGGGGATGTGGTCGAACTCGGCGGGGTGGACGAAGCGGACCTCGCGCAACGCACCGGCGGCGTCGCGTACCGCCCGGGGCACGCCGTCCCAGGTGTCGACCATCAGGTCCCATTCGCCGCCGGCCACCGCGGTCAGCCCTGCCAGCCGGCTTGCCCACCGCCTGCGGACCAGTACGGATGAATGTCATGTCATACCACTTATGCCGGTTATGCGAATTTTGGATCGGCAGCCAGGGGACGACTCTCGCCCATCGAGTCGCCCGGGCCGCGGAGTGGTACTCCTCCGGGACAGTCATGCCCATGGGGCATTTTTATGACACACAGGCATAAGGCCCTCCGGGCAATGCAGGCCGGCTGGCAGGGCGGGCTGCCTTGGCGGGCTGCCTTGGCGGGCTGCCTTGGCGGGCTGCCTTGGCGGGCTGCCTGGACGCAGGACCGGGGGCACCCTGGCCTGGGAAGGGGCGCGGGCTGAGTGCGCAGGCTGACCTGGGCTGGGGAAGGGGCGCGGGCTGCCCAGGGCTGGTCGGGGTGCGGGGCGGCGCGGCGGGCCTGTGACCGGCGACACTCGCCCGGCGGAATCCGGGCCGGCCCGGAGGCGTTACACCCTGCGTACGACCGCAGCAGCAACCCCCGCTGCCAGGTCCGATGCCTCCGCCCCCGGCGGAATGGCGGTGAGCCGGCGGTCGTTACACCCGGCTCCGGCCCGAGCGGCGAGCCACCCGACGGCACGCCCCCTCACCCGGCGGCACGCCCCGCCGGAGCCCCCCTTTGACTTCCCCCTCGTGAGCGCCCCGACGTGGTGCCCACGCCCCGCGCCCGTTCCCCCGACGGGCACCCCCGACCCCGGTCGGGAGCGCGGGCGTCAACCCCCGAAGGAGCATCCCCATGAACACCACCATCCTGCGCAAGACCGCTCTCGGCATCGCCGGCCTCGCCTTCGCCGGCGGCGTCCTCGCCGGCCCCGCCACCCACGCCCACGCCGCCTCGACCCTCGACACCCGGCCCGTCGCCGTCGCCGTGCAGGCCGACAAGCCCGACAGCGGCAAGCTCATCCCGCACGGCACCCAGGGCGAGCAGTCCCGCATCGACCTCGACGACGAGCAGACCGCCAACGCCAAGGCGATCATCGCCGCCACCAAGAAGTCCGGCCTCGACGAGCGCGCCGCCGTCATCTCCATCGGCACCGCGTTGCAGGAGTCCAAGCTGGAGAACCTCGGCCACCTCGGCGACCGCAACGACCACGACTCCCTCGGCCTGTTCCAGCAGCGTCCCTCCTCCGGCTGGGGCACCCCCGAACAGATCACCGACCCCATCTACTCCACCACCGCGTTCCTCAAGGGCCTCAAGCAGGTCGACGGCTGGCAGGACATGCCCCTGACCAAGGCCGCCCAGACCGTCCAGGTCTCCGCCTACCCCGACGCCTACGCCCAATGGGAGAACCAGGCCGCCGACCTCGTCGCCAAGCACTGGAACAGCTGACCCACACCCGCACCCTCGAAAGACACCGCTGGCCGGCACCCCACCCGGGGGTGCCGGCCAGCGACATGCCGCAGGGGATCGTGGAGAGTTGTTGCTGCCCCAGCGACTGCCCCAGCGACAACAACTCTCCACGAACATGGGACGGCGGAACGCAGCGACCACCTACCCGGGGACGGTGGGCAGCTCCGGACCACCCACCCGGGCCGCAGGGGGTTTCAGACCGCGCGGCGGCCCTCGAAGGCCCGACCCAGGGTGATCTCGTCGGCATACTCCAGGTCGCCGCCGACCGGCAGGCCACTGGCCAGGCGGGTGACGGCGATCCCCATCGGCTTGACCATCAACGCCAGGTACGTCGCGGTCGCCTCGCCCTCGGTGTTCGGGTCGGTGGCGAGGATCAGCTCGCGGATCGTCCCGCCGCTGAGCCGGGTCATCAGCTCCCGGATCCGCAGGTTGTCCGGGCCGATCCCCTCCAATGGGTTGATCGCCCCGCCGAGCACGTGGTAGCGCCCCCGGAACTCACCGGTCCGCTCGATCGCCACCACGTCCTTGGGCTCCTCCACCACGCAGATCACCTCGTCTGTGCGGCGCGGGTCGCGGCAGATCCGGCACTGCTCCGACTCGGCGACGTTGAAGCAGGTGGTGCAGAACCGGACCAGGTCCTTGACCTTGCGCAGCGCACCGGCCAGCCGGTTGACGTCGGCCGGGTCCGCCGACAGGACGTGAAAGGCGATCCGCTGGGCACTCTTCGGCCCGACGCCCGGCAGCCGCCCCAACTCGTCGATCAGGTCCTGGATGGCACCCTCGTACATCTGGGGTCAGAATCCGGGCAGGCCGAGGCCGCCCATGCCGCCGGCCACCGGGCCCATCTTCTGGTCGGTCAGCTCCTTGGCCGCCTCGGCGGCGTTGTGCAGGGCCGCGACGACCAGGTCCTCCAGGGTCTCGACGTCCTCCGGGTCGACCGCCTTCGGGTCGATCCTGATGCTCTTGACCTCACCGGAGCCGGACACCGTCGCGGTGACCAGGCCGCCGCCGGCGGTGCCGGTCACCTCGGCCTCGGCCAACTCGGCCTGGGCCTTGGCGATCTGCTGCTGCATCTTCTGCGCCTGCTTCAGCATCTGCTGCATGTTCGGCTGTCCACCTGGGCGCACGGATGGCTCCTTCTCGCACTCGTCTGCTCGGCCGCGCCCAGCCTAGTCGGGGGCGGCCGGTGGTCCGGTCCGGGGAACGACGCGTCAGCGCGCGTCCACCTCGTCGATCTTCTCGGCGCCGAACGCCTCGCGGAGCAGCTGCACCGCCTGCTCCTCGCTCGACTGCCGGGCGGTCCGCTCGTCGATCACCTCGTCCAGCGGTTCGTCACCCGGGTCGAACCCCTCGTAGGCGGGAGTGGTCCGGGTCGCGCCCGACGTCCCACCAGCACGGGTCGGGCCGTCGTAGTCCGGGTCGTAGGGCGGCTCACCGGCCCACTCAGCGTCGGCGGTCTTGCGCCCTGCCGGCGCGGGCCGGGGCCCCTTACCCGCCGCAGCCGCCCGCGCCGCCGCGATCGCGCTGCTCACCGGCGCGCCGCCGGTCCCGGCCGTCGTCGGCGGCGACGTCTTCGGCGGACCAGCCGGCCTGGGTACGGCGGGCGCAGCGGGCACCGCCGGGGCGGCTGCCGTCACGGTCGCCGTCGCGCCACCTGGTCGGGCGGGTTCGGGCCAGTCGTCGGAAGCGGAGGCGACGCTGGCGGCTCCGCCGGGGCGGGCCGGCTCGGGCCAACCCTCGTCGTCGTCCACACCGACCGCACTGGTCGAGGTGACCGGGGCGTCACCTGGCCCCGCCCTGCCTACCTGGGCTACGGGTCCTCCCGGTGGTCGCACCGCACCACCGCCCGCCGAGCCACCCCGGCCGGTCGTGCCGGCAGAGCCGGCGATGGAGCCCGCGGAGCCCGTCGGGACGGTGGAGCCGGTCGGGGTACCGCCGGGCGAGCCGGCCGGACGAGCCGGGCCGGAGCCGGCGGGAGTTGGTGAGTTGACCGTGGCCGCACCATCGTTCGGGCCCCCACCACCGTTCGAGCCCGCTGCATGACTGCTCGGACCCACCGGACCGCTCGGGCCAGGGCCGGTCGCGCCCGCATGACCGCTCGCGCCCGGACCGCCGGTGGCGGGCTCGGCCGGCGCAGTGGGTGGGGCGGGAGCTGGCCGGGCCGGGCGGGAAGGAGCGCCGGGTGACGCGCCACCCCGCTCGCCGGCCACCTCGCAGCGGATCTGCCAACGACCGCCGAACTCCTCGTACAGCGCCTCAAGAAGCAGATCCGGCTCGGCGGACAGGGCCTGGGCATGGAACGGGTAGCGGAACGTGAGCAGGAGGGACTGCCCGTCCACCTCCCGGACGGTGGCCTCCCTCGCCCAGGCTGCCACCTTCTTGCTCTTCCGGCCGACCTTGCCGACGACATCCGGCCACACCCGGCGCACCGCGACCGCGTCCAGGACACCGGGTGCCGCGGCACCGGGTCGGGGCGGCTCGGGGGTGGCCGGGTCGGGCATGACGGCCGAGGGCGGCACCCGCCGGGTCACCAGGTCCGGGCCATCCACGCCCTGAGCACCGGCCGCTGGGGCGGAGCCGTTCCGGGCAGGGCCACCGGTCGTCGGGGCGGAGTCGTCCCGGGGCGGGCTGGCAGGGGCGGGTGGGGTGGAACCGGTGGGCCGGGAAATGGCCGCCGCAGCAGCGGCGCGGGCGGCAGCCGCCCCGGACAAGCCATCGACAGCCGCCGGCGGGCCGGCGGTCCCCGGGTGGGAGGCGGCGGCAGCCGCACCCGGGGCGGGAGCGGTGGGGCGTACCTCCGGGGCGGCAGCGGCCGGTGCGGAGCCGGCGGCGGCCGGCGGCAGTTCCCCGCCACCCAGGGTGAGCCGGCGTTCCAGCCGTTCCAGGCGCTGGAGCAGGCCGCCGGTGGAGTCGTCGACGCCGGGGAGCAGCATCCGGGCGCAGATCAGCTCCAGCAGCAGCCGTGGTGCGGTGGTGCCGCGCATGTCGACCAGGCCGTTGTGCACGATGTCGGCGCAGCGGGACAGGGTGGCCGGGCCGAGCCGCTGGGCCTGGGCGGCCATCCGCTCGATCTGGTCGGCCGGGCCGTCGATCAGGCCCTTGCCGGCGGCATCCGGGACCTGCTGGAGCACGATCAGGTCGCGCAGCCGTTCGAGCAGGTCCGAGGCGAACCGGCGCGGATCGTGCCCGGCCTCGGCCACCCGGTCGACGGTGGCGTACGCCGCCGCGCCGTCCCCGGCGGCAAGCGCGTCGCACATCTCGTCGATCAGCGCGGAGTCGGTGACGCCGAGCAGCGCGGCGGCCCGGGGATAGCTGACCCCCTCCGGGCCGGCGCCCGCGATGAGCTGGTCGAGCACGGAGAGGCTGTCCCGGGCGCTGCCGCCACCGGCGCGCACCACCAGCGGGAAGACCGCCGGGTCGACGGTCACCCCCTCGGCCTGGGTGAGCTGCTCCAGGTAGGGCCGGAGCACCTTCGGCGGGATCAGCCGGAACGGGTAGTGGTGGGTCCGCGACCTGATCGTGCCGAGGACCTTCTCCGGCTCGGTGGTGGCGAAGATGAACTTGACGTACTCCGGGGGCTCCTCGACCAGTTTGAGCAGGGCGTTGAAGCCGGCCGACGAGACCATGTGCGCCTCGTCGATGACATAGATCTTGAAGCGGCTCTGGGCCGGCGCGAAGAACGCCTTCTCGCGCAGCTCGCGGGCGTCGTCGACACCGCCGTGGCTGGCCGCGTCGATCTCGATGACGTCGATCGAGCCGGAGCCGTCGATGGCCAGCGACCGGCAGGAGTCGCACTGCCCGCACGGCTCGGGGGTGGGGCCCTGCTCGCAGTTGAGCGAGCGGGCCAGGATCCGGGCGCTGGAGGTCTTGCCGCAGCCCCGGGGGCCGGAGAAGAGGTACGCGTGGTTGAGCCGCCCGCTGCGCAGCGCCTGCGACAACGGCTCGGTGACGTGCTCCTGGCCGATGACCTCGGCGAAGGTGCGCGGCCGGTACTTGCGGTAGAGCGCCAGCGTCATTCGCCCCGCCTCCTCTCGACCGGGCCATTCTGCGCCGGTCGGTCGCGGGTGACCACCCACCACCCCGTGACCCGGACCCGCAGGTACGGTACCGGTGGCCGGAGACAAAAAGGCCTCCCGTGCACCCGGCAGAGCTCGCTTATCCTTGCTGCCTTCCGGCCCTGGGGAGGTTCACGAGATACCGCCGCACGGGAGGTACCGCCCACCCTACCCGACCCCTGATGGATCTTCAGGGGGTGGTGGGGTGGCCGGGCGGGCGGGGACCTGTATCCTGGCTCGCGGAGGATTCGCCTAGAGGCCTAGGGCGCACGCTTGGAAAGCGTGTTGGGATAAAACCCTCACGAGTTCGAATCTCGTATCCTCCGCTCGTCCGAGCAGCACGAACGTCAGGGCCGGTCCCAACGGGGACCGGCCCTGAATCGTCTCTACGGTCGCTGCCGTCCTCACTTGCCCTGTTCCGGACGTTCGGGCGGCGAGTCGACGCTGCTCTCCCCTGCCGGGGCTGCGGGTCACCCCAAAGCAGTCCGCCGAGCTGCTGGGCGATGTCCCGGCGCACCTGGTCCGTGCACGAGTTCGACAAGAACCCGTCAGAAGAGGTGACGACCGGCTGCGCTCGTGGTACAAGCTCGTTCGAGCGCTTGGCCAGCCGAGCGGACGGGAAGCTCAGAAGGAAACTTGAGACGAAGACACACCTGCACTTGGTGGGGAGCACCAGATCAGCCCCAAGTTGCGGCCTCGCCGGGCCAGCCTCCGCTAGCAGTCCCCTCCCCGCGATGGCTGCGACCCTCCGAGCTATTGACGGAGGCGTTAGCGTTCCGAACATGCCTCAGCGTTCAATCGCTATCGTCGTCGGTGAGCTTTGGGAAGCTGGAATAGGCTTCTTGAAGCCCTTAGCACTTGACCTCTGGCTGCACGTGAAGCACTGGCCCGCGCTCCAAGCTCTATCCCTCGCTCGGCTACTTCACCGGAGTTGGCTCAAAACCGTTCAGCGATACAGCGCCAACGCCGATGGCCCCACGCGCGATACAGCACTCACCATACGTCGCATTGCGGCTCAATCGGCCATTCATAGGCGTTGGATAGTCAGGGTTGCCCTCTCCAACATCGGCGTCGCCTCCGGGATCATCATCGTCCTTTCAGCTCCACTGCTAGCCGTAACTCTTCTGGATTTCAGCCTTCCGTTGGCGCTGATAGTAGGCGTCGGCCTGTCCGCGTTCACCCTATGGCTTGTAGCCACTTTACTCTTCGGATCATTAGCTCGGATCCCACCATTCTCCCTCGTCCCGCCCTCGGCCAACATAATAGAATTCGGCACGATCGGGTTCGCCGCCTGGTGGATAATCCATGGTGATGGTGCCACCCTACTGGAGGCGCTTCTAGCGGGCTCAGATGTCGTATCTGACGACAAGACCCGCGCCACAGCCGCCGTGAATAGCGTTTTCGTAACCCTGGCGATCTATGTCGCTTGCTCAACCGTGCTGGACCTGTGGTGGAACATCACCGGAGCGCGGTCACCCAGTGAGATCCTTAGTCGACGTATCAACGGTTACCCACCCCCGGCACACATCGTCCTAGAAGCGTATTTGAACCTGATCTCACATATCGAGCACCACAGGTCGGAGCTGCATAGGAGGAAGATAAAAAAGAGAATTATATCAAGCGTTCGGCTGATGCGGACAGATATGCTTGCCGAAGTGGATCGCTGCGTCAAGAGCTACGGCGGCAGCACGTCGGACAGGAATTTTTACCGCAGCAGAGCAGAAGAGTTTTCCCGTCGTCTCAAAGAGCATGAGCTGCGGCTTCTAGACTGCTTAGCGCCGTCTCAGGTTGATGCCGTACTTCGCTCCATGACTGAAGACATAGAGTGTTTGTGCAACGAGGGATGGCCAGGTGCGAACGGTCGCAACAGGCGGAGTATATGGCTGCACGCGACGGGATTCCTTCGTCGCTTAGTGCCTGCGGTGGCGCTGGGAGCCCTTGGGCTTCTCTATCCCCAGTTGCCAATGGTGGATCCAAAGGGGGCGGGGACGGGAGCCGTTCAAGCCACGATAATCAGCACAGCGATCGCTCTTCTGTTCTCATCCGGCTTGCCGCTCGACGGCAGAACAACCGACATACTCGGACGCAGAGGTCGGGACCGAACTGATCCAGATCATCTTGCCGGGTGAAACTGCCCAGCGCGAGCAGTCTCAGTCTCGTTCGTTCAACGTCCGCTCGCGTTCAGCAACATCACTTGCCTGTTCCATTCACTGGCCTGTACTGCCTTAGCCAACCCCGAACGTACCGCAGACTTGAAAAGCGTGGTGGGATAAGATCCTCACGAGTTCGAATCTCGTATCCTCCGCTCTCTTGAGCAGCACAATCTCGAGGGTCGGCCCCGTTCGGGAGCCGACCCTCCGTTGTCTCCACCGGCATCCGGCCGAGGTCGTGCCGCGCTATGACCACGGCAGGACGGGCACTCCGGCCCCCGCGCCGGCCCCTAGTACTGCAACGGCAGTAGGCGAATCGTCTTCGGGTCGGGTTCGTTGGTCTGCCTGTGACGGACGTTGATGTTGATCGTTGGCGTGGGGAGCTGGACCGGCTGCATGCCCGGATCGGGCCTCGGTTTCG
>NZ_JBTMMT010000034.1:0-70266 GCF_055517075.1 Micromonospora sp. DSM 43699 | reverse complement strand
GGGTGGGAGACGGGAGAGGGGCGGGCCGGGGGGAGCCGGCCCGCCCCTCCGGGCGGTGTTCAGGGGTTTGTCACATGCTGGCTACGTCGGCCTGCTTGGCGCGGACGGCCTCGGCGGCCTCCTTGAGGCTGGCCAGCTCGTCGGCGTCCAGGCCGGTCTCGACGACCCGCTTGACGCCCTCCGCGCCGATCTCGGCCTCGACGCCCAGGTAGACCCCGGAGATGCCGAACTCACCGTCGACCCAGGCGCAGACCGGCATGACCGCGCCGGAGTCCTCGGCCACCGCCCTGGCCATCCGCGCGGCGGCAGCGGACGGGGCGTAGTAGGCCGAGCCGGTCTTGAGCAGCGCGACGACCTCGGCGCCACCGTTGCGGGTCTTGACGACCAGCTCCTCGATCTGTTCGGCCGGCATCGCGTCACGCAGCGGCTTGCCGTTGACGGTGCTCTGCGACGGCACCGGGACCATCGTGTCGCCGTGCGAACCGAGGGTCAGCGTCTTCACCGACTTCACCGGCACCTCGAGGGCCTCGGCGACGAAGTTGGTGAACCGGGCGGTGTCCAGCATGCCGGCCTGGCCGAGCACCCGGTTCTTGGGGAACTGGGTGGCGAGCTGGGCCAGCGCGGTCATCTCGTCGAGGGGGTTGGACACCACGATGACGACGGCGTTCGGGGCGTACTTGGCGACGTTCTCGGCGACCTGCCGCACGATCTTGGCGTTGGTCTCCAACAGGTCCATCCGGCTCATCCCCGGCTTGCGGGGCAGACCGGCGGTGATCACCACGACGTCCGAGCCCTCGATGGCCTCGTAGCCCTCGCCGTTGGGGCCGGTGGTGGCGCCGACGACCTTGGTCTCGAAGCCCTCGACCGCGCGGGACTGGTTGAGGTCCAGCGCGAGACCCGCCGGCTTGCCCTCCACGATGTCGGTGATCACGACCGTGTCGAAGACGTCGTACTCGGCCAGGCGCTGTGCGGTGGTGGAGCCGTAGAAACCAGCCCCGACGACAGTGACCTTCTTACCCATGGTCGTCCCACTCCCTGCTACCAGTCGGTTTTCCCGACCGTAACAGTCATCGTGGGACCGTTCAGGCCAGGGGCGGCGGCCGTCCCCGGGATGGGGTCAACGTCACCACCGCCCGGTTCCCGACGAGCGGCGAAGCGGACGGCGGACACCACGGCGGCGGGCACCGCCACCGAGCGGGGCGGATCAGCGCGTGCCGGCGACACCCCGCGCCCGACGGATCAGCGCACTCACCGGATCAGCGCACTCACCGGATCAGCGCGCTCGGCCGGGTCAGCCGCGCTCGGCGCGTTCGACGACGTTGGTGAGCAGCATGGCCCGGGTCATCGGGCCGACGCCGCCCGGCATCGGCGCGAGCCGACCGGCGACCTGCGCCACCTCCGGGTCCACGTCGCCGGTGTACCGCCCCTTGCCGTCGTCCCCGATCACCCGGGTGATGCCGACGTCCACCACGGTGGTGCCGGGGGTGACCATGTCGGCGGTGAGCAGGCCGGGCACCCCGGCGGCGACGACGACGACGTCGGCGGCGCGGGTGTGCGCGGCGAGGTCCAGGGTGCCGGTGTGGCAGAGGGTGACGGTGGCGTTCTCGCTACGCCGGTTGAGCAGCAGGCCGAGCGGGCGGCCGACGGTGTTGCCCCGGCCGACGAGGGCGACGTTGGCGCCGCGCAGCGGCACGTCGTATCGACGGAGCAGCTCGACGATGCCGCGCGGGGTGCAGGGCAGCGGGCCGTCGTAGCCGAGCACCAGCCGGCCCAGGTTCACCGGGTGCAGGCCGTCGGCGTCCTTGTCGGGGTCGATCATCTCCAGGGCCCGCTGGGTGTCCAGGTGCGCCGGGAGCGGCAGCTGGACGATGTAGCCGTGGCAGGCCGGGTCGGCGTTCAGCTCGGCGAGCACGTCGTCGAGCTGCTGCTGGGTGGCGTCGGCGGGCAGCTCCCGGCGGATCGAGGCGATGCCCACCTCGGCACAGTCGCGGTGCTTGCCGTTGACGTAGGCCTCCGAGCCGGGGTCCGCACCGACCAGGACGGTGCCCAGGCCGGGGGTGACACCTCGCTCGGCCAGCGCCTTGACCCGTACCCGCAGCTCGTCCTTGATCTCGGCCGCGGTCGCCTTGCCGTCCAGGATGATCGCCGTCACGACCAGATCGTCTCATGGCCGGCGGACGGCGGGCCGACGACGGGGAGGCGTGACTTTCCGTAACGTGCCGTAAGTCACTGATTGTAATCAAACGGAGAACGGGCCACCGGGCGCGCCGGACGGCCGGGTCGCACCGGGCATGGGCCGGACGGGCGGTCCGCGACCCGCCAGAGACGTAGATCCGGGGCCACCAGCCCCCGGGCCAGGCCTCGACTCACCACGACGAGCAGCCATTTCGACCTCTTCCTCTATCAGATGCACCGCCTGGCGACAAGGGCGCGGGCGGTGACCCGTTATGCGTTCGCAACGCTCCCGTTGTCGATCGGCCGCCCCCGACCTACCGTTGCCAGACGTTGCGCAGAGTCACCCAGCGCCGGGTTCGGCTGCGCTACGTGATGAGATGAGGAGACCCCCATGCGTGTGCGCAGGCTTGCTGCCTGGACCGCTCTCCCGCTCGCGGTGACCCTGGGCCTGGCGGCCTGCGGCTCGGGCGGCGGCAGCGGAACCGGCCAGTCCGACCCCGACGCGGCCGTGCGGATCGAGATCGCCGAGCCGCAGCACCTGGTGCCGACCAACACCAACGAGACGAGCGGTTCGCAGGTGCTCGCCGCCCTGTTCAGCCCGCTTGTCGACTACGACGAGGCCAACAAGCCGTACGAGGTGGCCGCCGAATCGGTCAGTTCCTCGGACAACAAGGTCTGGACGGTCAAGCTCAAGGACGGCTACACCTTCCACAACGGCGAGAAGGTCACCGCCGACAACTACCTCGACGCCTGGAACTACGGCGCGTACGCCCCCAACGGGCAGAACTCCAGCTACTTCTTCGAGAAGATCGCCGGGTACGCCGACCTCCAGGGCGACAAGCCGGAGGCGGAGCGGATGTCCGGGCTGAAGAAGGTCGACGACCTGACCTTCACCGTCACGCTGACCGAGCCGTACAGCGAGTTCAGGTCGATGCTCGGTTACACCGCCTTCTACCCGCTGCCGAAGGCCGCCTTCTCGGGGCCCGGCGTGCTGAAGGAGGGCTACGAGCAGGCCCCGGTCGGGCAGGGCCCGTTCCGGATGAAGGGCTCCTGGCAGCACGACGCCAAGGTCGAGGTGGAGCGCTACGACGCCTTCCCCGGCGAGCAGCCGAAGGTGGGCGGCGTCGAGTTCCGGATCTACCAGCAGCCGACCGCCGCGTACGCGGACGTGCTCTCGGACAACCTCGACGTGATCAAGACGATCCCGACCGAGAACCTGTCTACCGCCGGCACCGACCTGGGTGACCGGTTCCAGCAGAGCCCCGCCTCGTCGCTCCAGGTGCTGGCCTTCCCGACCTTCCAGAAGGAGTTCGGCAACCCCGAGGTCCGCAAGGCCATCTCGATGGCGATCGACCGGGACGAGATCACCAGGTCGATCTTCAAGGACTCCCAGCAGCCGGCCCGCTCGTTCGTCTCGCCGGTGGTCGCGGGCTACCGGGAGAACACCATCGGCGCGGCCGGCGAGTTCGACCCGGCCAAGGCGAAGGCGACGTACGAGGCCGCGGGCGGCCCGAAGAAGATCGAGCTGTCGTACAACGGCGACGGTGGGCACAAGGACTGGATCGACGCGACCTGCAACCAGCTCAAGGCAAACCTGGGCGTGGAGTGCGTAGGCACCGCCGAGCCCAAGTTCGCCGACCTGCTGACCAAGGTCAAGGCGAAGCAGCCGGTGGGCCTTTTCCGGATGGGCTGGGTGATGGACTACCCGTCCATGGAGAACTACCTGGGCCCGCTGTACAGCACGAACGGCTCCTCGAACTACTACGGCTACAGCAACCCCGAGTTCGACAGGCTGCTGGCCGAGGGCGCCAAGGCCCCGAACGAGGAAGCCGCGGTCAAGAAGTACCAGGCGGCGGAGGACCTGCTGGCCAAGGACATGCCGGTGATCCCGCTGCGCTACGGCCAGAACAACTTCGGGCACTCGACCAAGGTGAAGAACGTCCAGATGGACCTCTTCGACCGGGTCGACCTGCTGAAGATCGAGGCGGTCAGCTAGTCCGGACGGCGGCGGCAACGGGGCCGTCGGCGGACGCAGCCGGCAGGACGGGTCGGGTCATCGGTGGACGGTGACCCGACCCGCCTCCATCTTCGCCCCTTTTCGGCAAGACTGCACAGTATGTTCCGCTTCGTTCTGCGGCGTCTGCTCCAGATGGTCCTCGCCTTCTTCGGGACCACGCTGATCGTGTACGCCCTGATGTTCGCCGGCCAGGGCGACCCGATCCAGGCGCTGGCCGGCGAACGGCCGGTCACCCCGGCCCAGCGGGCGTACCTGACGGAGAAGTTCCACCTCGACCGGACCGGCGTCGGCGGCTTCTTCTACCGCTACCTCGACTACCTGAAGAACCTGCTCCAGGGTGACCTCGGCCAGTCGCTGACCGGCCGGTCGATCGGGGACATCCTCGCCGCCGCCTGGCCGGTCACCGTCAAGCTGGCCCTGATCGCGATGGCCGTGACGATCCTGTTCGGGGTCACCGCCGGGGTACTCGCCGGCATCCGCCGGGCCGGTCTCTTCGACAACGCCACGCTGGTGCTGACCCTGCTGGTGCTGGGCATCCCCACCATCGTGCTGGCCCCGCTCGCCCAGTACCTGCTCGGCGTCCGGTGGCCGCTCTTCCCGCCCACCGCCGGGGCCGACCCCGACCTGTTCGCCCTGCTGCTGCCCGGCATCGTGCTCGGCTCGCTCTCGCTGGCCACCGCGCTGCGGCTGACCCGCACCTCGGTCGCCGAGAACCTGCGCGCCGACTACGTACGGACCGCCCGGTCCAAGGGCCTGCTCCGGCGGCGGATAATCGGCGTGCACGTGCTGCGCAACTCGCTGATCCCGGTGATCACCTTCCTCGGCGTCGAGCTGGGCAACCTGATGAGCGGCGCGATCATCACCGAGGGTGTGTTCAACATCCCGGGAGTGGGCTTCAACCTGTTCCGGGGCATCCGCACCGAGGACGGCCCGCTCGTGGTGGGCATCGTCAGCGTGCTCGTCGTCGTCTATCTCGTCGCCAACCTGGTGGTGGACGTCCTGTACGCCGTCCTCGATCCGAGGATCCGCTATGAGTGAGCGCAGTGAGGTGCCGGCATGAGCGACTTCGAGACGGTCGCGGCGACGGAGGACCAGGCCGCCCGGCGGGGGGTCTCCGGTGAGCCCGGCACGCCCGACCGGGTGGGCGTACCGCAGAAGCCCCGCAGCCTGGCCGGGGACGCCTGGCGCGACCTGCGCCGCAAACCGGTCTTCTGGCTCAGCCTGGTGCTGGTCGTGCTGGTCACCGCGATGGCCGCCGTACCGTCGCTGTTCACCGCCAACGACCCGCGCGACTGCGTGCTCTCCCGCCAGCACGCCGGGGCGTCCGGCGGGGCCGTCTTCGGGTACGACTTCCAGGGCTGCGACACGTACGCCCGGGCGGTCTACGGGGCGCGCGCCTCGCTGCTGGTCGGCGCGGTCTCCGCGCTGCTCACCGGGATCATCGCGCTGGTCGTCGGGATGGTGGCCGGCTACTTCGGCCGGTGGGTCGACGCGGTGCTCTCCCGGGTGATCGACATCGTGCTCGGCATCCCGCTGCTGCTGGCCGCGATCGTGCTGCTCAAGCGGGTCAGCACCAGCAGCGACACGGTCCGGCTGTTCGCGGTGATCTTCGTGCTGGCGGTGCTCGGCTGGACCACCGCCGCCCGGGTGGTCCGCTCCTCGGTCATCACCGCCAAGGAGCAGGACTACGTCGCCGCCGCCCGGATGCTCGGCGCGGGCGACGGCCGGATCATGTGGCGGCACATCCTGCCCAACGCGCTCGCCCCGGCGATCGTGGTACTGACCATCGCACTCGGGTCGTTCATCGCCGCCGAGGCCACCCTGAGCTTCCTCGGCATCGGACTGAAGGCCCCGACCATCTCCTGGGGCATCGAGATCGACGCCGGCCGGGTGCACATGCGTGAGTCGGCGACCCCGCTGGTGGTCCCGTCCGCCTTCCTCGCGCTGACAGTGCTCGCCTTCATCATGCTGGGCGACGCCATCCGCGACGCCTTCGACCCGAAACTCCGGTGATCGTCATGCAGGCCACGGCCGCGAGCGCGAGGTGGATCCGGTGACCGGGTCCACGGTCCGGCCCACGCCGGCCTCACCCACCCCGCCCGGCGGGCACCTGCTTGAGGTACGGGACCTGCACGTCGAGTTCCGCACCGGCGAGGGGGTGGCCAAGGTGATCAACGGGGTCTCCTACCATCTGGACCCGGGCGAGACCCTTGCCGTGCTCGGCGAATCCGGCTCCGGCAAGTCGGTCACCGCCCAGGCGATCATGGGCATCCTGGACACCCCACCGGCGGTGATCCGTTCCGGTCAGATCCGCTACCAGGGCCGTGACCTGCTGACCCTGCCCGAGGAGCAGCGTCGGCAGGTGCGCGGCAAGGAGATCGCGATCATCTTCCAGGACGCCCTGTCCGCGTTGAACCCGGTCTTCCCGGTCGGCTGGCAGATCGGCGAGACGCTGCGGCAGCGCGACCGGATGTCCCGCGCCGACGCCCGCCGACGGACCGTCGAGCTGATGGACCTGGTACGCATTCCCGGGGCGGCCGGACGGCTCGGCGACCATCCGCACCAGTTCTCCGGCGGCATGCGGCAACGCGTGATGATCGCGATGGCGCTGGCGCTGGCCCCGAAGGTGCTCATCGCCGACGAGCCGACCACCGCCCTCGACGTCACCGTGCAGGCCCAGATCATGGACCTGCTGGCCGACCTGCGACGCGACCTCGACATGGCGATGATCCTGATCACCCACGACCTGGGCGTGGTGGCCGGCGTCGCGGACCGGATCGCGGTGATGTACGCCGGCCGGATCGTCGAGCACGCCGACGTCCGCGCGCTGTACCGGGCGCCCGCCCACCCGTACACCAAGGGGTTGCTGGCCTCGATTCCCCGGCTGGACGTACGCGGCCGGGAGCTGTCCACGATCCGGGGACTGCCCCCGAACCTGATGCGGATCCCCACCGGCTGCCCGTTCCACCCCCGCTGCCCGTACGCCCGGCAGGTCTGTGTGGACGTGGTGCCCGACGACCTGGTCCTCGCCGACGGCCGGACCAGCGCGTGCCACTTCGCGCAGGAGGTCCACGATGACCGCGCCCGCTAGCCCGGCCAAGGTCCGGGGCGAGACCATCCTCGCCGTCGAAGACCTGGTCAAACACTTCCCGATCACCCGGGGCGTGGTCTTCCGGCGACAGGTCGGCGCGGTGCGGGCCGTCGACGGGGTGAGCTTCACGCTGCACCGGGGCGAGACGCTCGGCATCGTCGGCGAGTCCGGCTGCGGCAAGTCGACCCTCGCCCGGCTGCTGATGCGACTGGAGACGCCGACCTCCGGCCGGGCCACCCTGGAGGGCCGGGACCTGCTCTCCGCCTCCGGGGGCGAGCTGCGCCGGCTGCGCCGCAACATGCAGATGGTGATGCAGGACCCGTACACCTCGCTGAACCCGCGGATGACTGTCGGCGACATCATCGGCGAGCCGTTCGACATCCACCCGGACGCCGCGCCGAAGGGCAGCAAGCGCGGCCGGGTGCAGGAGCTGCTGGACGTGGTCGGGCTCAACCCCGAGCACGTCAACCGCTATCCGCACCAGTTCTCCGGTGGCCAGCGGCAGCGCATCGGCATCGCCCGCGCGCTCGCCCTGCGCCCCGAGGTGATCGTCTGCGACGAGCCGGTCTCCGCCCTGGACGTCTCGATCCAGGCGCAGGTGATCAACCTGCTGGAGCAGCTCCAGGACGAGTTCGGGCTGTCCTACATCTTCATCGCGCACGACCTGTCGGTGGTCCGGCACATCTGTGACCGGGTCGCGGTGATGTACCTGGGCCGGATCGTCGAGATCGGCACCGAGGAGGAGATCTACGAGCGGGCCACCCACCCGTACACCCAGGCGCTGCTCTCCGCGGTGCCGGTGCCCGACCCGGACGCCCGCGACGCCGCCGGCATCATCCGGCTGACCGGTGACGTGCCCAGCCCGGCCGACCCGCCGTCCGGCTGCCACTTCCGCACCCGCTGCTGGAAGGCCGAGGACATCTGCGCCCGCGAGGACCCGCCGACCGTCCCCCGACCCGCCGACCCGCACCCCAGCGCCTGCCACTTCGCCGCGCTGCGCCCCCCACCACCCGCCGCGCCCGAGGTCTGACCCCGGTCAGCTGCGGCCGCCGGCCCGGCCCAGCGGGCAGCGCGCCGGTCAGCCGCAGCTGAACACGGGTGGCGTCAGTGGAAGAAGTGGCGGGTGCCGGTCAGGTACATGGTGACGCCCGCCTGCTTGCAGGCGGCGATGGTGTCCTCGTCGCGGATCGAGCCGCCGGGCTGGACGATCGCCTTCACCCCGGCGTCGATCAGGATCTGGACGCCGTCGGCGAACGGGAAGAAGGCGTCCGAGGCGGCGACGGCACCCCGGGCGCGCTCCGCACCGGCCCGACTGACCGCCAGCCGGGCCGAGTCGACCCGGTTCACCTGTCCCATCCCGACCCCGACCGAAGCGCCGTCGCGGGCCAGCAGGATCGCGTTGCTCTTCACCGCGCGGACCGCCCGCCAGGCCAGCGCCAGGTCCCGCAGGGTCGCCTCGTCGGCCGCCTCGCCGGTGGCCAGCCGCCAGTTCGCCGGGTCGTCGCCCGCGGCGTCGATCCGGTCCCGCTGCTGTACGAGGACACCGCCGGTGACCTGCCGCCACTCGGCCGGCAGCGGCTGGAAGGCCGGGGCGCGCAGCAGCCGGATGTTCTTCTTGCCCTGGAGGATCTCCACAGCGCCGGGCGCGAACCCCGGGGCCACGAGCACCTCGGTGAAGATCTCCGCGACCTGCCCGGCCAGCTCCACCGAGACCGGCCGGTTGACGGCGATCACCCCGCCGAAGGCGGAGACCGGGTCGCAGGCGTGGGCCTTGCGGTGGGCCTCGGCGACGTCCGTGCCGACGGCGATGCCGCACGGGTTGGCGTGCTTGATGATCGCCACCGCCGGCTCGTCGGGGAAGTCGTTCGCGGCCCGCCAGGCGGCGTCGGCGTCGACGTAGTTGTTGTAGGACATCTCCTTGCCGTGCAGCTGCTCGGCCTGGGCCAGCCCGGCCGGGCTGGCCGGGTCGGCGTAGACGGCCGCCCCCTGGTGCGGGTTCTCGCCGTAGCGCAGCGTCGCCTGCCGGCGCAGGGCCAACCCGGCGAAGGCCGGCCAGCCCTCGCCGTCCGGGGCGGCGGTGGTGGCGAACCAGTCGGCGACCGCCACGTCGTACTCGGCGATGTCGGCGAAGGCGCGGGCGGCGAGCGCCCGGCGCTGGGCCAGCGTGAAACCCCCCTCGGCCAGCGCGGCGACAAGCGCCGGGTACGCGGCCGGGTCGGTCACCACGGCGACCGAGGCGTGGTTCTTGGCGGCGGCCCGGACCATCGCCGGCCCCCCGATGTCGATCTGCTCGACGCACTCGTCAGGCGACGCGCCGGAGGCGACGGTGGCCTGGAACGGGTACAGGTTGGAGACCAGGACGTCGATCCCGGCGATGCCGTGCGCGTCGAGCTGGGCGGCGTGCGAGTCCTTGCGCAGGTCGGCCAGGAGACCGCCGTGGATCCCGGGATGCAGGGTCTTCACCCGGCCGTCCAGGATCTCGGGGAAACCGGTCACCTGCTCGACCGGGGTCACCGGCACGCCCGCGCCGGAGATCGTCGACGCGGTGGAACCGGTCGAGACGAGCTCCACCCCGGCCTCGTGCAGCGCGCGGGCCAGCTCGACCACACCACTCTTGTCGTAGACGCTGACCAGCGCCCGCCTGATCGGGCGGCGGGAGTCCTGCGTGGCACTCACGGAACGGTGACCTTTCTTCCGGTGATCGTCCAACCTGCACGAACCAGCCGACCGACCTGCTCGACGAGCTGGCGGCGCTCGGCTTCCTTGATGCGCTCGGTGAGCGTCTGCTCGTCGTCGTCGTCGCGGACCGGCACGGCGACCTGCGCGACGATCGGGCCGGTGTCCATCCCGGCGTCGACGAAGAAGAGGGTGGCCCCGGTGATCTTCACGCCGTAGGCGAGCGCGTCCCGGGGACCGTGGATGCCGGGGAACGCCGGCAGCAGGGTGTTGTGGGTGTTCAGGTACCGGTCGCCGAAGGCGGTCAGGAACTGCGGCCCGACCAGCTTGAGGAAGCCGGCGGAGATGACCAGGTCGGGCCGGTGCCCGGCGACGTGCGCGGTGAGGGCCTCGTCCCAGTCCGCCCGGGTGGGGTGGTCCTTCACCCGCTCGACGAAGGTCGGCACCCCGGCGGCGGCGGCCCGGTCCAGGCCGGCGATGCCGTCCCGGTCGGCACCGACGGCCACCACCCGGGCCCGGTAACCGGGGTCGGCGGCGGCGTCCAGCAGCGCCTGGAGGTTGCTGCCGGAGCCGGAGACGAGGACGACGAGGCGGGCGACGGACGCGGGCTCGGACACCGGGCAACCCTAGCGGGCAGGTCGGCCCGCCCATCTGCCGGGCGGCGACGTTTCGGGTGATCACACGTGTCGCCCCGGCACGATACGCTGCCGGTCGCCCGGTGGCCGGACCACGTCCGGCCACCGCACCCTTTACCAATGATCAGGTACGGACGCCGTACCGACGTGAACGAGGAGCACCACGATGCAGCCCGGCTACCCCAACCCGCAGCAGCCGATCAACAACAACATGACCCCGTCGATCGTGGCCATTTTCTTCTTCTGGCCGCTGGCGATCCCCGCCATCATCAACGCCTCGAAGGTCAACCCGCTGCTCCAGCAGGGCGACTACGCGGGCGCCGAGGCCGCCGCCCGGGAGTCCAAGAAGTGGTCGAAGCTGGCCTTCATCATCGGTGCCGTCTGGCTCGTCATCGTGCTGCTCTGCTGCATCTTCGGTGGTGTGATGGGTGCGATCGGCGGCAACACCAGCACGAGCAGCTACTGACGGACCACGACTGAGGAGCACCCGAGATGCAGCCCGGAAACCCCGGCCAGGACCCGTACGGCCAGCAGCCCCCGCACGACCCGTACGGGCAGCAGCCCGTGTCGGGCCAGCCGCAGGACCCGTACGCCGCGCCGCAGGCGCCGTACGGGCAGCAGCCGGCGGCACCGTACGGGCAGCAGCCTCAGTACGGGCAGCAGCCGCACGACCCGTACGGCCCTCCGCCCACCTCGGGCCAGCCGTACGGCCAGCCAGACCCGTACGGCCAGCCGGTCGGCAAGGACCCGTACGCGCAGCAGCCGTACGGCGCGGCGGCCTCCTACCCGGGGGCCGGCTACCCGGCGCCCCAGGGGCAGCAGAACACCCTCGGCCTGGTGTCGTTGATCCTCGGCATCGCGTCGATCCCGCTGCTCTGCTGCGCCTTCCTGGGCATCCCGCTCGGCATCGGCGCGGTGGTCACCGGCTGGCTGGGAATGCAGAAGGCGGCCCAGGGGCTGGCCGGTAACGCCGGTCAGGCCAAGGCCGGCCTGATCTGCGGGGCGGTGGCGGTCGGGCTCGGCATCCTGCTGGTGCTCCTCAACCTCATCGGCACCTTCACGCTGCCCACCTCGCCCTGACCAGGCGCGCGGCGAAGGGCGTCCCGGCATCGTCCGGGGCGCCCTTCGCCGCGCGCGGCAGCGGCCCGCCGCCGTGCGCGGCCTGCCCGCGACCGTCACCTGCCGGCGTCGGGGACGTCGGACCGGCGCTCGGGCACCGGCAACCGGGACCCGGGCGGTGCGGGGGGCGGGCGGTCAGTCACGCACCGGCCGGGACGGCCTGTCCTGGGACGCACCGGGCAGATCGAGGGTCGCCCGGGGCCGGTCGGCGGGCGGGCGGGACCGGTCGGCAGGCGGGCGGGACCGGTCGGCAGGCGGGCGGGACCGGGCCGACGGGCGGGGACCGGACGACGGGCGGGCGAGGACCTTGGCGCTGGCGGCCCCGAGCAGCGCGCCGACCGTCACCACCGCGGTCGCCACCGCCGCCACCTGCCAGGGCACCGGGCCGATCTCGGCCAGCCGGCCGCCGCCGAGCGGGCCGCCGGAGGCCGCCGCGGCGAGCCCGACGACCAGGCCGACCACCGGCCCGGCGAGGGCAGCCGGGCCGAGCAGCGCCGACCAGCTCACGGCGACCCGGTCGTCACCGTCCGGGCGCAGCAGCCGGCGGCCGAGCAGCCAACCCGCCGTCATGCCGGCCAGCACCGGCACCGCCAGCAGCACCGCCCCGAGCCCGTCGACCGGGCCGCTGGGCAGGCCGGCGAGCAGTGGTACGGCCGGTAGCGACCCGACGGAGACCTCGCTGAGCCGCACCGCCGTGTCGGTGCCGACGGCGAATCCGGGACCGAGCAGGTAGGCGGTCGACCAGACGGTGGCGTTCGGCGCGTAGGCCAGACTGACCAGGGTGATGCCGGCCTGGCCGGCGACCCCGGTCCGGTAGGCCCCGATCAGGTCGGCGGCGTCTCCCCCACCGGTCGCCACCGCCAGCCCGGCCGCGCCGGCACCGGCCCCGAGCAGCAGCAGACCGGCGACCAGGCCGGTGCGGACGCCGTCGCGCAGCACCGCCGGCGCGCGGGCGGCGAACAGGCCTGCCACGCCGGTGGTGCGGACCGCCCCGACCAGGGCGGCCAGCGTGCCGAAGAGCAACAGGGTGGCCCCGGACCGGACCGGGGAGACCCGCAGTCCGGCGTGGTCGACCAGCAGCGCGGCCAGGACGCCGAACAGGGCGTACCCGGTGCCGACCGCGACGGCGACGGCGACGGTCTGCCGGGGTGACCGGCCACCGCGCGCGCCCACCGCCCGGCTGGTGTGCACCCCGGCCCGGCCCAGCCGCCAGAACGCGAGCGCGGCGAGCGCCAGCGGGACGAGGCCGAGCGGGCCTGCGGTGGTCTGCAGCGGCACACCGTGCCCGAGCAGCCAACCGGCCAGCCCGGCGCGCAGCGCACCGACCACCGAGCCGGCGTCCTCGCTGAACTGGGCCACCCCGAGCACCACCGCCACCGGCAGGTACGAGGTGAGGGCGGCACCCGCGGCGGCCACCCCGGCGGCGACCGGCAGCGGCGCCCGGGAGCGCCCGGACTGCTCCGGCCGACGGGGGGCGGGCACCCGGGGGCCACCGGCGCGACCGGGCGGCCTACCGCCGGCACGGACACCGGCGGGACGGCGCGGCTGATCAGGGGTGTTCGAGGACATCGGCTCTACTCTGGCACGTCGGACCGGTGGTGGCTGCCCGTCGGACCCGCGCGGACCCGGCGAGTTCCGTGATCCACCGCCGTCGGGCGCCGATCCGGTCTAGCCTCGGCGCAGGGACGCGACCGAAGTCGCGGCACCGACCGTCCGGAGGAAGTCGTGAACGCTGGGTACCCACCGCCCCCGCCGCCGGCTGCGGCCGGGCGGGACCGCACCACGCTCTGGGGGGTGCTCGGCATCGTCCTCGGCCTGATCTGCTGCGGCATCCTGGGCATCATCTTCGGCTATCTGTCGATCCGGGACGCCAAACGGTACGGCCAGTCGCCGGTCCTCGGCTACCTGGCCATCGCGTTCGGCGTGATCAACATCATCGGCACCGCGATCTGGCGGGCCAGCGGGACGTACCCGCTCTGGAACAACAACTGAGGGGGCCGACCGTCTCCGGTCGACCCCCTCGGTGGTCCTGTCGCCCGCCGGTGCCGGGCCCGGCGGCCCAGCCGCCCGCTCGGCGGCCCGGCCCCGGGTGACAGGGGCGGTACGGTCGGTGGCTCAGCGGCCGGACATCAGCTCCCGCATCAGCCTGGCGGTCTCGGTCGGGGTCTTGCCGACCTTGACGCCGACCGCCTCCAGCGCCTGCTGCTTGGCCTCGGCGGTGCCCGCCGAGCCGGAGATGATCGCGCCGGCGTGCCCCATGGTCTTGCCGGGGGGCGCGGTGAAGCCGGCGATGTAACCGACCACCGGCTTGGTGACGTTGTCCCTGATGAAGTCGGCGGCCCGCTCCTCGGCGTCGCCGCCGATCTCACCGATCATCACGATCGCGTCGGTGTCCGGGTCGGCCTCGAACGCGGCCAGGGCGTCGATGTGGGTGGTCCCGATGATCGGGTCACCGCCGATGCCGACGCAGGTGGAGAAGCCGATGTCGCGCAGCTCGTACATCATCTGGTAGGTCAGCGTGCCGCTCTTGCTGACCAGGCCGATCCGGCCGGAGCCGGTGATGTCGGCCGGGATGATGCCCGCGTTGGAGGCGCCCGGCGAGGCGATGCCGGGGCAGTTCGGCCCGATGATCCGGGTCTGCTCGCCCCTGGCCACGTTGTACGCCCAGAACGAGGCGGTGTCGTGCACCGGCACGCCCTCGGTGATCACCACGGCGAGCGGGATCTGCGCGTCGATCGCCTCGATCACCGCGCCCTTGGTGAACTGCGGCGGCACGAAGATCACCGTGACGTCCGCCCCGGTCTCCCGCATCGCGTCCGCGACGGAGGCGAAGACCGGCAGCTCGGTGCCGTCGAAGTCGACGGTGGTGCCGGCCTTGCGCGGGTTCACGCCACCGACGACCGAGGTGCCGGCGGCGAGCATCCGCCGGGTGTGCTTGGAACCCTCGGACCCGGTCATCCCCTGCACGATGACCTTGGATTCCTTGGTCAGCCAGATCGCCATCGTCAGACCCCCGCAGCTGCCAGCTCGGCGGCCCGCTCGGCCGCGCCGTCCATGGTGTCGACCCGCTGCACCAGCGGGTTCCCGGCGCCGTCGAGGATCGCCCGACCGGCCTCCGCGTTGTTGCCGTCGAGCCGGACGACGAGCGGCTTGGTGACCTTCTCGCCGCGCTCCTCCAGCAGGGCCAGCGCCTGGATGATGCCGTTGGCGACCTCGTCGCAGGCGGTGATGCCGCCGAAGACGTTGACGAAGACGCTGCGCACCGACGGGTCGGAGAGCACGATCTCCAGACCGTTGGCCATCACCGCGGCGCTCGCGCCACCGCCGATGTCGAGGAAGTTGGCCGGCTTGACGTTGCCGTGCCGCTCACCCGCGTAGGCCACCACGTCGAGGGTGGACATGACCAGACCCGCGCCGTTGCCGATGATGCCGACCTCGCCGTCGAGCTTGACGTAGTTGAGGTCCTTCTCCTTGGCGGCCTGCTCCAGCGGGTCCACCGCGGCCTGGTCGACCAGGGCCTCGTGGTCCGGGTGCCGGAAGCCGGCGTTCTCGTCCAGCGTGATCTTGGCGTCGAGCAGCAGGAGCGTGCCGTCGCCCGTCGTGGCCAGCGGGTTCACCTCGACCAGGGTGGCGTCCTCGGCGACGAACGCCTTCCACAGCCCCACCGCTACCGCGACGACCTGGTCGGCGACCTCGGCCGGGAAACCGGCCGCGTCCACGATCTCCCGGGCCTTCGCCTCGTCCACGCCCTCGACCGCGTCGATCGGGGCCTTGACCACCTTGTCGGGGGTGTCGGCGGCGACCTGCTCGATGTCCATGCCGCCGGCGACGCTGGCGATGCAGAGGAAGGTGCGGTTCGCCCGGTCGAGCAGGTACGAGAAGTAGTACTCCTCGGCCACGTCCGCGGTCACCGTGATCATGACCTTGTGGACGGTGTGACCCTTGATGTCCATGCCGAGGATGTCGGTGGCCCTGGCCACCGTCTCGTCGGCGCCCTCGGCCAGCTTGACGCCGCCGGCCTTGCCTCGGCCACCGACCTTCACCTGCGCCTTGACGACCACCCGACCGCCGAGGCGTTCGGCGATCGCGCGGGCCTCCTCCGGGGTAGTGGCGACGCCGCCGGCGAGCACAGGCAAGCCGTGCCGCTCGAACAGGTCCCGCCCCTGGTACTCGTACAGGTCCACGATTGCGCGTCCCGTCCCGTCTCCGCGGCGCGCCGTCGCGCCGCCGCCAGCGTTGTGGAAACTCCGTTGACGCCTGTCATCAGTTGAAACAGGCCATTGGCCGCAGCCTAGCGAGGTGGGCACCGGCGGCAACCGAGCGGGTGCGCGGTGTGCGGTAATGCACAGCGCGCCCTCGACGACTCGCCGACGGCACAGAACCGTCCACAGGTTGTCCCACGTGATGCGTAACCCCACCGTACGGGCGTCGTTGAGTCTGATGTCGGAGCGCTGGTCAGCGCGAAGACGGGAGCGGCCGATGCCCTGTCGGTCGAGGGGTGGCGGCGGGGCATCGTGCATAGAAGGGCCGGGCGTGTGAGGGGTGCGTCCGGCCCTTCACCCTGCCCGGATTCGCCGCCGGGGTCGCGGCACGACTGAACGGCGGCACCCTGGCGCACCGCCATCGGCGGACGAACAGGGTGCGACGCGCCCGGGACCGTCAGGCGACCGGCTGGGCCACGTTGGCGCGGACCCACTCGACGATCGACTGGGTGGTCGCGCCCGGCGTGAAGATCTTCTTGACGCCGAGTTCCACCAGCTCGGGCAGGTCGGCGTCGGGGATGATGCCGCCACCGAAGACGACGATGTCCCGCGCGTCCCGCTCGGCGAGCAGCTCCAGCACCCGGCGGAAGAGCGTCATGTGCGCGCCGGAGAGCACGGAGAGGCCGACCGCGTCGGCGTCCTCCTGGATGGCGGTCTCGACGATCTGCTCCGGGGTCTGGTGCAAACCGGTGTAGATGACCTCCATGCCGGCGTCACGCAGGGCGCGCGCCACCACCTTGGCACCCCGGTCGTGGCCGTCGAGGCCCGGCTTCGCGACGACTACCCGGATACGAGAGTTCATCAGCGCACACCTTCCACGGCTCCGCGGTCACCAGCTGAACGAACGGTAACCCGACTGGGCAGGTGTGGAAAACCCGGGCCGGACCCCTACCCTCCCGGCGGGCCACCCGGAAGCCGGACGCCTCCGCCGAACGGTCACTGTCCGCGACGAACGGGCAGGAAGGGGGACAGCCGTCCGGTGGCCGGAGCTATGACAATGATGGACGTAAACGGACAGAACGAATCGCCGGTTCGGCGCTTCCGCTTGTGACGGGAGCGGTGGAGGGCTAACGTGTCCACGGTTGTCATCAGGTCCACGGACGGGTGATGACGCTACCGACGACCGTTCGATGAACTGCACCGAACGGTCGGAGGTGGCATCGGATCCCCGACAACGGAGGGTGTGCGTGCGCCAGCGCCTGTCGTCTGAGCCCGATAGATATCGCGGCCGTCGCCGCGTACCCACGCCCCCGCGGAGCCGCTACGCGGCGGTGGTCACCACCGCATTCGTCGGCGCCGGCATCGTCGCGCTCGGCGCGGGTGCGATGCCGGACGCCAAGAGCGTCAGCCCGTCGGTCCTCGACGAGCTCCGGCAGGCCTCGATCACCAGCCAGGACGCCGCTGCGCGTGCCGACGCCGCCGACCGGGCCACCCGGGACAATGCCCGGGATGCCGAGGCGGGGGCCAGCGAGCAGGACCCGTGGCTGCTGCCCATGCAGGGCTACGACTTCAACTCCCCGTACGGCGTGCGGTGGGGCAAGCTGCACACCGGCATCGACCTGGTCGCGCCCGAGGGCACCCCGTACGTGGCCATCCACTCCGGCACGGTCACCAAGGCCGGCTGGTTCGGCGGCTACGGCTACGCGGTGATCGTGCAGCACGCCGACGGCAGCGAGGCCATCTACGGCCACTCCTCCGCGGTGAGCGTGCACGAGGGCCAGCAGGTCAAGGCGGGTGACCAGCTCGGCCTGGTCGGCAACACCGGCCACTCCTACGGCGCGCACCTGCACCTCGAGGTCCATGTCAAGGGCCAGCCTCTGGACCCGGTGCCGTGGCTGCAGGAGCGCGGAGTGGACATCAAGCTGCAAGTCGAGGCGTACTACACCGAGGCTGCCGCTTCCTGACCCCTGGGTAATGCCTGTCGACCGCCCGGATCTGCCGATCCGGGCGGTTCTTCGTGCGGCCATGTCTGCTGCGTCACATGCCGCAGTGTGACCGAGGACACGGTCGACCACGATCGGACAACTGGTCAGACGCCCCGAGGGCGGGGCATAGTCGGGCAGCGTCGCGGGCGGCTGAGGCTACCCGCCGGTACCCGCACCGTCGCCGACCCGTTTCGACACCCAGGATGGTCCCGGTCCGAACCCCCTGAGTGTGTGAAGGTCCGCCGTGCAGGAACACAGCCACCGCCGGGACGACAACACATCCCGGAACGACAGCACCCCCCGCGACGACAGCAGCTGCCGAGACGACGACACTTCCCGGCACGACAGCGCCGCCGGTACCGCCCGGAGCGCCGGGATGCCCGGCACCGTGATCCGGCACCGACGCCGGACCCGGCGTGGACGCGCCCTCGTCGGTGCCGGCGCACTGGTCGCCCTGGCCCTGGCCGGGATCTCGGCGATCGCCCTCGACGGCGGCGACGCCGGTGAGCCGGCGACCGTAGCGCTCGACGCCCGGGCCCAGTCGGAGGCCGCGGCGCGGGCCGACGCCGCCAGCCGGGCCGACCGGTCCGCCCGGGAGCCGGCCGCCCCGGTCAGCCCCACCGTCGGGCCGACCTCCGCCAGCCCCATCCCGACGGTCGCGCCGACGAAGAGGGCCCCCGCCAGGCCGAAGGTCGCCACGAAGCCGAAGGTCGTCGCGAAGAAGACGGCCACACCGAAGCCGAAGCCGTCCTGGGTGATCCCCATGGCGGGAGCCGAGATCACCTCCTGCTACGGCCAACGGGGGGGTGCCCTGCACGCCGGCATCGACTTCGCCCTGCCGGCCGGCACCCCGATCCACGCCGCCGCGGCAGGAACGGTGGTCAAGGCGGGCGACGTCGGGGACGGCTACGGCGTCTCGGTCTTCCTCGACCACGGCAACGGCTACCTGACCCACTACGCCCACCAGAGCAGCCTGAAGGTCGCCGTCGGCGACCGGGTCGGCGTCGGCGAGGTGATCGGCTACGAGGGTTCCACAGGTGACTCCACCGGCCCCCACCTGCACTTCGAGGTGCACCAGGGGCAGATGTGGAACCAGATCGACCCGGCGCCGTTCCTGCGCGCCCGGGGCATCGACGTGGCCTGCTGAGTCAGGCCGCTGCTACGGCCCCGCCCCGACCGGGGCGGGGCCGACCGCTCAGAGCTTGTCGAGCGGGGCGTGCCGCAGCACCAGCCACATGGTCTGGTCGCCGAAGTCGATCTGCGCCCGGGCACTCGGCCCGTGCCCCTCCACCGCGAGCACCCGGCCCAACCCGTAACGCTGGTGGTTGACCCGGTCGCCGGCCGACACCTTCGGCCCCTGTGGCAGCTCGCTGGCGGTGGCCAGCCGACTGGCGTCCACCCCGATCCGCTTCGCCAGCTCCGCCGCCCGCGGCGTACCGCCGGTGAAGCCCCCGCGACCGCCCGACGCGCGGTCCGCACGGCCGCCGACGCCGCCGCCCCCACCGGCCCACGAGGTGTACGTCCCCTCGGTGCGCTCCCAGCGGACCAGCTCCGGCGGTAACTCCTCCAGGAAACGCGACGGCGGGTTGTAGGACGGCTGCCCCCAGGCCGAGCGGGTGACCGCCCGCGACAGGTAGAGCCGTTGCCGGGCCCGGGTGATCCCCACGTACGCCAGCCGGCGCTCCTCCTCCAGCTCCCGGGTGTCGCCCAGCGAGCGCAGATGGGGGAAGACGCCGTCCTCCAGGCCGGTCAGGAAGACCACCGGGAACTCCAGGCCCTTGGCGGTGTGCAGGGTCATCAGGGTGACCACGCCCTGGTGGTCGGGGTCGTCGGAAGGGATCTGGTCGGCGTCGGCGACCAGCGCCACCTGCTCCAGGAAGCCGGCCAGGGTGGCCCGCTCGCCGTCCTCGCCCAGCGCCTCGATCCGCTCGGTGTACTCCCGGGCGACGCTGACCAGCTCCTGGAGGTTGTCGACCCGGCCGGCGTCCTGCGGGTCGAGGCTCTCCTCCAGCTCGGTCAGGTAGCCCGACCGGGTCAGCAGCGCCTCCAGCACGTCCTCCGGAGTGCCCTCCTCGGCCAGTTCGCGGGCGTCGTCGAGCAGCGCGACGAACTCGCCGATGGAGTTGGCGGCCCGGGTGGAGATGCCCGGCGCGTCCCGGGCCCGGCGCAGCGCCGCGCCGAAGGAGATCCGGTCCCGGCTGGAGAGCGCCTCGACGCACGCCTCGGCCCGGTCACCGATGCCCCGGCGGGGGGTGTTCAACACCCGGCGCAGGCTCACCGTGTCGTCGTCGTTGACCACCGCACGCAGGTAGGCCAACGCGTCACGGACCTCCTTGCGCTCGTAGAAGCGCACCCCGCCGACCACCTTGTAGGGCAGGCCGACCCGGATGAACACCTCCTCGAAGACCCGGGACTGGGCGTTGGTGCGGTAGAAGACGGCGACGTCGGCGGGGCGGGTCTCCCCCGCGTCGACCAGCCGGTCGACCTCCCGGCCCACCCAGTCGGCCTCGGCGTGCTCGGTGTCGGCGACGTAGCCGACGATCTGCTCGCCCGCCCCGGCGTCGCTCCACAGCCGCTTCGGCTTGCGGGAGGTGTTCCGGTCGATCACCGCATTGGCCGCGTTGAGGATGGTCTGGGTGGAGCGGTAGTTCTGCTCCAGCAGGATCGTCCGGGCATCGGTGAAGTCCCGCTCGAACTCCAGGATGTTGCGGATCGTCGCACCCCGGAACGCGTAGATCGACTGGTCGGCGTCGCCGACCACGCACAGCTCGGCCGGCGCGATCCCCTCGGTGCCGGCGACCAGCTCCTTGATCAGGGTGTACTGCGCGTGGTTGGTGTCCTGGTACTCGTCGACCAGGACGTGCCGGAACCGGCGACGGTAGCTCTCCGCGACGTGCGGGTGCGACTGGAGCAGGTGCACCGTCGTCATGATCAGATCGTCGAAGTCCAACGCGTGCGCCTCGCGCAGCCGCCGTTGGTAGAGCGTGTACGACTCGGCCAGGGCCCGCTCGTTGGGCCCCTTCGCCCGGCCGGCGAACTCCTCCGGGTCGACCAGCTCGTTCTTCAGGTTGGACACCTGGGCGGCCAGCCCCCGGGCCGGGTAGCGCTTCGGGTCGAGATCCAGCTCCCGGGCGACCAGTTGCATCAACCGACGGGAGTCGTCGGCGTCGTAGATGGAGAAGGTCGACTTCAGACCGGCATGCTCATGCTCGGCGCGCAGGATGCGTACGCAGGCGGAGTGGAACGTCGACACCCACATCAGCCGGGCGCGCGGGCCGACCAGGTGGGCCACCCGCTCCTTCATCTCACCGGCGGCCTTGTTGGTGAAGGTGATCGCGATGATCTCGCCGGGGTGGACGTCCCGCGCGGCGAGCAGGTAGGCGATCCGGTGGGTGAGCACCCGGGTCTTGCCGGAGCCGGCCCCGGCCACGATCAACAGTGGTGAGCCGGAGTGGGTGACCGCGTCCCGCTGCGGGCTGTTCAGGCCCTCCACCAGCTCCTGCGGGTCGAGGCGGCGGGCCGGGCCGGGCCGACGCGGCGGAACCGACGCGGGCTCGGGCGCGGGCGGGGACGCGGGGATGTCGAAGAGAGGATGCATCGCACGGCGAGTCTATGCCGACGGCCGGACACTTCCCGCCCGCGCACGCCCGACGGGACGCCGAGCACACCGCCTGCCGCCCGACGGGACGCCGAGCACACCACTTTCCGCCCGCGCACGCCCGACAGGACGCCGAGCGCACACTCACCACCCGGAGTCCGCCCACCACCGCACTCCGCCCACCGCACCACCGAGCCACGGACCGGACCGGCGCCACGCCGACCCCGTCCGGCCGGAACCGAGGCCGGAACCGAGGCCGGAACCGAGGCCGGAACCGAGGCCGGAACCGAGGCCGGACCGGCCGTCACGGCAGAGGCTTTGGAGCTGATGACGTTACCGACTCGACCGCTCGGGAACCCCGAATCGTTGACGTCATCAGCTCCAAAGGACGCGGAACAGGCACCTCTCACCCGCTCCCGCATAGAGAGCGGGGTTCGTGTCAGGAGCGGGGTTCGTGACAGGAGCGGGATTCATGTCAGGAAAGGGCTCGCGATCTCGGCGTCCAGGTACGACGCGGGCACCGGCTGCACGAACTGCGGCAGGGTGACGATGCCGTGACCGTGCGGGTGCAGGGCCCCGACGGCGGTTACGACATACGCGCGGGATATCTCGTCGGATGCGACGGCGCCCGCAGCGAGGTGCGCCGGAGGATCGGGGTTCCGTTCTCCGGTTCCACCGATCCGCGCGTCGTCTCGCGTGCCGCACACGTCACCCTGCCGGGATCGTCGGTCGACGCCGCCACCGCCGAGATCGTGCTGCCCGACGGGGACCGTATCGGTCTGTACGCCTGGCACCGCACCGAACGCGGCGCCCACGTCGTGGTGCCGCACGGCCCCGGCGTGTCGATGGTGTCGGTGATCGAGTGGGACGGGCCCCCGATCGCCGCCGAGAGCCCGGTCAGCATCGGGGAGGTGCGCGCCAGCCTGCACCGGGTCCTCGGCCGGGACCTACCGCTTGCCGCGCCGACCACCGCCGGGCCGCACCTGCTGCGCCGCAGGTACGCCGCGAACGCCCGGGTCGCGGACTCGTACCGGCGCGGTCGGGTGTTCCTCGCCGGAGACGCCGCCCACGTGCTCCCGCGGTCGGTGCGCCCGGTCTCAACCTCGGGCTCCAGGACGCGGCCAACCTCGGCTGGAAACTCGCCGCGCAGGTGCACGGCTGGGCGGCGCCACCCGCCGGCGCCCTGCTCGTCCGAGCGGACGGCTATGTCGCGTGGGCGCTCGGCCCGGACGGTGACCACCATCTCCTGGCCGCGTTGGAAACCTGGTTCGGCGACCCGCAGTGCCACCATCCGCCGAGCGCAGCGGCACTCCTGCCGCCCGACGAGAGCGTCGGTCGGGACTGAGACGAAGCTGTCACGGTGGCCCCACTGGCATCTTCGTCCCCGAGGCGCGACGATGACGCGGGAAATCCCCGCCTGCTCCCCCGAAGACGACTTGGGAGAACAACCATGAGTCAACCGCGCTCGCGCGGTCGGGCCGTGCTGCGTCACCTCGCCGCGCCGGCCCTCGCCCTGGCCGTCGTGGCCAGCCTGCCCATCACCGGCCGCGCCACCACGCAGCCGACCGACGCCGCCCCCGGGGCCGGCCTCGCTCCGGTCGCCGTCTCGTACGCCACCGCGACGGGTAGCGAGGTCAAGGGTCAGTTCCTCAGCTACAACGACTTCCACGGCGCGATCGACCCACCCGGTGGCAGCGGCGCCACCGTCAACGGCACCCCGGCCGGCGGGGTGGAATACCTCGCCACCTGGCTCAAGAAGCTGCGTGCCGAGGCGAAGACCGAGGGTCGGGTCACCACCACCGTCGGCGCCGGCGACCTGATCGGGGCCTCCCCGCTGGTCAGCGCCGCGTTCCACGACGAACCCACAATCGAACTGATGGACCAGGTGGGCCTGGACGTCAGCTCGGTCGGCAACCACGAGTTCGACGAGGGCGTCAAGGAGCTGCTCCGGATCAACAAGGGCGGCTGCCACCCGGTCGACGGCTGCCAGGACGGCGACGGCTTCGCCGGTGCGAAGTTCACCTACCTCGCCGCCAACACCATCAACAAGAAGACCAAGCTGCCGATCCTGCCCCCGATCGACGTGAAGTTCGTCGGCGGCGTGCCGGTCGGTTTCGTCGGGGTCACCCTGGAGGGCACCCCGGGCATCGTCAACCCGGCCGGCATCAAGGACGTCACCTTTGCCGACGAGGTGCAGACCGCCAACAAGTGGGGTGGCCTGCTCAAGCTCTTCGGGGTCAAGGCGATGGTCCTGCTGGTGCACGAGGGCGGCACCCAGTCCGCGCCGCCGACCACCCCGGGCGTCTCCGACTGCGCCAACTTCTCCGGCCCGATCGTGGACATCGTCAAGGGCCTGCGGCCGGAGTTCGGCGTGGTCGTCTCCGGGCACACCCACCGCTTCTACTCCTGCTCGCTGCCGAACTCCTCGGGCAGGCCGAGCGTGGTCACCAGCGCCGGCAACAACGGGCAGCTGGTCACCGACATCGACTACTCGCTGGACCGGCGTACCGGCCGGTTCACCGGCATCACCGCCAAGAACGTGATCGTGGAGAACGGCGTGCGCAACGCCGACGGCAGCTGGCAGCAGACCGGGGGCGTGTTCGCCAAGAACCCGGCCCTGGTGGACGCGGGCACGAAGGCGCTGGCCGACAAGTACCGCACCGCCGTCGCCCCGATCGCCAACCGGGTGGTCGGAAAGATCAGCGCGGACATCGTCCGGGACGCCCGGCCCAACGGGGAGAGCCCGATGGGTGACGTGATCGCCGACGCGCAGCTGGCGTACACGAAGGGTGACGGGGCGCAGCTCGCGCTGATGAACCCCGGCGGCGTCCGGGCCTCCCTGTCGTATGCGGCGTCGACCGGTGGTGAGGCGCCGGGCGAGGTGACCTACGGCGAGGCGTTCACGGTGCAGCCGTTCAACAACCTGGTGGTCACCCAGACGTTCACCGGCGCACAGCTCAAGAACGTGCTGGAGCAGCAGTTCGTCGGTTTCAACGGGCAGACCGCCCAGCGCATCCTCCAGCCGTCCGCCGGGCTGACCTACTCGTACGACAGCACCGCGGCGGCCGGTTCGCGGGTCAGCGCGCTGACCCTGAACGGGAGCCCGGTCGACCCGGCGGGCAGCTACCGGGTCACCACGAACGACTTCCTCGCCAACGGCGGGGACGGGTTCACCGAGCTGGCGGGCGGCGCCGGCCGGACCACGGCACCCGGCTTCGACGTGGACGCCCTGGTGGCGTACCTGGGCAACGGGGAGCCGGTGGCCCCCACCGCGGCGGACCGCATCACCCGCCTCGGCTGACCGGTACGCAGGGGCCCTGTCCGGCTCCCGCCCGCGTGCGGTGGAACCCCGCCCGGGCGGGGCCGGACGGGCCCCCTGCCGCCGGTGCCCGTCGGTCGTCCCGGCACCATCCGTGCGGGAGAACCGAGGTCTGCTTGCGCGGACCGGCCCCCGGTCGGCATACTCGACAGCGTGATCGATAGGCGGTCCTACTTTTACTACGGCACCGGGAGTCCGGCAGCCGTGGGTCGCGCCTGATCGACAGGACCTACGAAAGCCCCGGGCTCGGAGAGCCCGGGGCTTTTTCGTCCCGGGATCCGGGCACCGGACCCGAGACCCGAGGGGTACGACGATGATGACTGACGTGGTGGAGTCCAGCGGTGGCCCCGCGCGGCACGACGACCGGGCCGGAACCGAACCGGCCGGAACCGAACCGGCCGGAGCGGTTGCTGCCCGCACCGGCACCGGTGACACGGCGGCGGCCGAGCGGATCGTGGCGATCAGGGAACGGATCGACGAGATCGACCGTACGCTCATCGCGCTCTGGCAGGAACGCGCGGCGCTCTCCCAGGAGGTCGGGGTGACCCGGATGGCCTCCGGGGGCACCCGGCTGGTGCTCTCCCGGGAACGGGAGATCCTGGAACGCTTCCGCAGCGAGCTGGGGGCCGACGGCACCCAGCTCGCGCTGCTGCTGCTGCGGGCCGGGCGCGGACCGCTGTAGACCGGCCACCGCGCCCGCACCCGCGCCGGGCACGGCGCACCCGGCCGGCGCAGGGCGGCAGACCGGGTGGGGAGATGACGAACCGCCTGCCGCCGTCGGACAGACGGTGGCAGGCGGCCCGGGGTGTCTCACGCCTCGTGGGTGGCGACGATCTCGCGCTTCTCGGCGAAGTGGCAGGCGCTCGGGTGGTCCGAGCCGGGACGGATCTCCAGCAGCGGCGGCTGCTCGGCGCAGACGTCCTGCGCCTTCCAGCACCGGGTGCGGAACCGGCAGCCCGACGGCGGGCTGATCGGGGAGGGCACGTCACCGGTGAGCCGGATGATCGCCTTGTTGTCCCGCAGCGTCGGGTCCGGCACCGGCACCGCCGACAGCAGCGCCTGGGTGTACGGGTGGGTCGGCCGCTCGTAGATCTCGTCCTCGGTGCCGATCTCCACGATCTTGCCGAGGTACATCACCGCGACCCGGTCGGAGAGGTGCCGCACCACGGACAGATCGTGGGCGATGAAGACGTACGACAGGCCCAGCTCGTTCTGGAGCTTCTCCAGCAGGTTCATCACCTGGGCCTGGATCGAGACGTCCAAGGCGGAGACCGGCTCGTCGCAGACGATCACCTCGGGGCGCAGGGCGAGCGCGCGGGCGATCCCGATGCGCTGCCGCTGGCCACCGGAGAACTGGTGCGGGTACCTGTGGATGTGCTCCGGGTTGAGGCCCACCAGGTCGAGCAGTTCCCTGACCTTGTCCCGGCGGCTGCCCTTCGGGGCGACCTCCGGGTGGATCTCGAACGGCTCACCGATCAGGTCACCGACTGTCATCCGGGGGTTGAGCGAGGTGTACGGGTCCTGCATCACCAGCTGGATCTGCCGGCGAAGCCGCCGCAGCGCGCCACCGGAGAGCTTGGAGATGTCCTGGCCCTTGTAGAGCACCGTGCCGGCGGTCGGCTTCTCCAGGTTCATCAGGACCCGGCTCAGCGTCGACTTGCCACAGCCCGACTCCCCGACGACCCCCAGCGTCTCGCCGGCCTTCAGCTCGAACGAGACGCCGTCGACGGCCTTGACCTGACCGATCGTCTTCTTGAGCACGATGCCCCGGGTGACCGGGTAGTGCTTGACCAGGTCACGGACTTCGATGATGTGCTCAGTCACGGTTCACCAGCTCCTCGGCGAAGTGGCAGGCGCTGGCCCGGCCGGGGCGGATCTGCAGCAGCGGGGGGAGCTTCTCGCGGCACACCGGCTGCGCCATCGGGCACCGCGGGTTGAACGGGCAGCCCGGCGGGATGTTCATCAGGTTCGGTGGCAGGCCCTTGATCGTCCGGAGCTCCTGCCCCTTCTCGTCGAGCCGGGGGATCGAGTTGAGCAGACCGTGGGTGTACGGGTGCGCCGGCTTGGCGTACAGGTCGTAGACGTCGGCTTCCTCGACGATCCGGCCGGCGTACATGACCGCGATCCGGTCCGCGACGTCGGCGACCACGCCGAGGTCGTGGGTGATCAGGACCATGCCCATCCGGCGTTCCCGCTGGAGCTCGCCGAGCAGGTCCATGATCTGGGCCTGCACGGTCACGTCCAGCGCGGTGGTCGGCTCGTCCGCGATCAGCACCTCCGGGTCCAGCGCGAGCGACATCGCGATCATCGCGCGCTGCCGCATACCGCCGGAGAACTGGTGCGGGAAGTTGCTGAACCGACCCTTGGCATTCGGGATCTTGACCTGGTCGAGCATCTCGATCGCGCGCTTCTTGGCGTCCGCGCGGCTCATCCCGCGCCGGACCCGGAACTGCTCGGCGATCTGGAACCCGACGGTGAAGACCGGGTTCAACGCGGAGAGCGAGTCCTGGAAGATCATCGCGATGCCCTCGCCGCGGATGCGGCGGCGCTCCTCGGCGGACATGGTGAGCATGTCCTTGCCGTGGAAGCGGACCTGACCACCGGTGACGAAGCCCGGCGGCATGTCCAGGATGCCCATGACGGTCTGCGCGGTGACGCTCTTGCCGGAGCCGGACTCGCCGAGCACGGCGAGGGTTTCCCCCGCGTCGACGTGGTACGTGACTCCGTTGATGACCTTGGCGACGCCGTCCCGGGTGCGGAACTCCACCCGCAGGTCGTCGACCTCGAGCAGCCGGCCCGCAGGGCGGCCGGGTCCGTCGGCGCCGGGCGCGGACTGCTCGGAAACGAGAATCTCGGACAACTCAGTTCCCCTATCGGAGCTTCGGGTCGAGGGCCTCGCGGACGGCCTCACCGAGCATGACGAAGCTCAGCACGGCGGTGACGAGGAACGCGGCGGGGAAGAAGAGCAGGTAGGGCGCGACTCGGAGGTAGTTCTGCGCCTCACTGATCATGATGCCCCAGGACACGACCGGGCTCTTCAGGCCGACACCCAGGAAGGAGAGCGTCGCCTCGGCGCCGATGAAGGAGCCGACCATGATCGTCCCGTACACCAGCAGCGGCGCCAGACAGTTCGGCAGCAGGTGCTTGAGGATGATCCGCCCGTTGCCCGCGCCCAGCGCCCGGGCCGCCATGATGTAGTCGGCCTCCTTGGTGGACAGCACCGAGGAGCGCATCAGCCGCATCACGACCGGCCAGCTCAACAGCACCAGCGAGGCGATGACCAGGCCCATGATCTTCCACTTGCTGTTGCTCGTCCCGGACCCGTTGAACGTGGTCAGGATGACGATCGCACCGAGCACGAACGGCAGGCCGAAGAAGACGTCGGCGATCCGCGAGAGCAGCGCGTCCACCCAGCCGCCGCGGTAGCCGGAGACGACCCCCATCAGTCCGCCGAAGAGCAGCGTGCCGGCCACGGACAGCAACGCCACCAGGATGGAGGCGCGGGCACCGTAGATGACCCGGGCGTAGACGTCACGGCCCTGCACGTCGTAGCCGAACCAGGCGGTCGACGAGGGCTTGCCCAGGCTGTTGGTGAGGCTGCCGTTCACCGCGTCGCCGGAGCTGAACAGCGACGGGACGGCCGCCATCACGACGAACAGCAGGATGAAGAAGGCGGAGATCCAGAACAGCGGCTTACGGCGCAGGTCGCGCCAGGCGTCGTCGAGCAGGCCGCGGGGCTTCTCCTTGCGGGCGCCCTCCGGCAGGCCGGCGTCGGCGGGAGCACCGATCTGGCCCGGCTGTTCGGCGCGGGGAGTGCTGACGATCGAGGCGGTAGAGGGGTCACTCATAACGGATCCTCGGGTCCAGGGCGGCGTAGAGCAGATCGACCAGCAGGTTCATCAGCAGGTAGACCAGCACCAGCACCACCACGATGGAGACAACGGTAGCGCTCTCCTTGGTGACGATCGCCCGGTAGACCTGCCGGCCGATCCCGTTGATGCTGAAGATGCCCTCGGTGACGATGGCACCGCCCATCAGGGCACCGAGATCGGTGCCGAGGAGGGTGACCACCGGGATCAGCGAGTTGCGCAGCAGGTGCACCCCGACCACCCGGCGCATCGGCAGACCCTTGGCGATCGCGGTACGCACGTAGTCGGCCCGCCGGTTCTCGGCGATGCTCGTCCGTGCCACCCGGGCGATGTACGCCGTCGACGCGCTGCCCAGCACGAAGCCGGGGATGATCAATTCGGAGAGGAGCATCTCGCTGGAGACGGTCGGCTTGACGATGCCCCACTGCACGCCGAAGAGCCACTGCAGCACGAAGCCGACCACGAAGACCGGCAGCGCGATCAGGAACAGCGTGGAGACCAGCACCAGGTTGTCCAGGAAGCCGTTGCGGCGCAGGCCGGTGAGCACGCCTGCGGTGAGACCGATGACCGCCTCGATGACCAGGGCCACCAGGGCGAGCTTCAGCGTGTTGGGGTACGCCGTCGCGATGATGTCGTTGATCGACTGGCCGCTGTACGTCTGCCCGAAGTCGCCCTTGAGGAGGTTCTGCATGTAGATCGCGTACTGGACGAAGACGTTCTCGTCGAGGTGGTACTTGGCGGTCATGAAGTCGATGTAGTTCTGCGGGCATCTCCGCTCGCCACACTTGCCCGCGAACGGGTCGCCCGGCACGGCCCAGACGAGCGCGTAGATCATGAACGTGGTGCCGATGAACACCGGCACCAGTTGGAGCAGCCGTCTCAAGAGATAGCGGCCCATGGGGTGGTCCTCCAGACAGGGGGCGCGTCGGACGGCCGACACGGGGTGACAACGTGCGAGCGGATGTGGTGACACCCTGCTCGCGGAACTGCCCCGAGCCGGGCCCGCCGGATGTGGCGGGCCCGACCCGGGGTCAGCGCGGACGGATCAGAGCTCGACCGAGGAGAGGTCCAGCTCACCGACGTTGTTCAGCTCGATCTTCTTGATCTTCTCCGAGTGGCCGGACTGCTGGCCGTAGAAGTAGATCGGGATGGTCGGGACGTCAGCGTCGACCTTCTTGAGAACCTCGGCGAACTGCTGGTGCGAGGCCTCCAGGCTCGGCGCGCCACTGGCGGCCTTGGCGCCGGCGTCGACCTCGGGGTTGCTGTAGAGGCCGTCGTTGGAGGAGCCACCCTTGACGTAGAGCGGGTTCACCCAGTTCTCGATGTCCGGGTAGTCCTGCTGCCAGGCAGACCGGTACGGGCCCTTCATCGTGTGGGCGTCGACGCCCTGGCGGAACACCGCGAAGGTCGGGATGCCCTCGGCCCGCGCCTCGATACCGAGGTTGGTCTTGACCTGCTGGGCAACGGCCTCCATCCAGTCCTTGTGGCTGGAGTCGGCGTTGTAGTAGAAGACCATCTCACCGGTGAAGCCACCGGCCTCGGTCAGCAGCTGCTTGGCCTGCGCGGCGTCGAACTTGCAGGAGGTGCAGTTGCCGGCCGGGGCGCCCGGGGTGAGCGGGTTGGCCCAGCTGTCGGCCGGCTTGCGGGTGCCGAAGAAGATCTTGTCCGAGATGTCCTGCCGGTTGATCGACAGCGAGACGGCGCGACGCAGCTTCGGGTTCTGGAAGCGCTTGTCGTAGATCGGGAACGCGATGAAGGCGGTGGTCGGGGTGACCGTGTTCAGCGCCCGCGAGCCGAGGTCGGCCTTGTACTTCTCGCCGGCCAGCGCGGAGGTGGGGATGGACTCCAGGAAGTCCAGGTTGCCCGAGAGCAGGTCCGCGTAGGCGGCGTTCTCGTCCTGGTACAGCTTGACGTTGACGTCCTTGACCTTGACCTTGTCGCGCAGGTTGTAGTCGTCGAACCGGGTCAGCTTGATCGAGACGTTGTCTTCCCAGGAGACGAACTTCACCGGGCCGTTACCGATCGGCTTCTTGCCGAACTCTTCGGACTTCTGGGTGAAGAACACGTCCGGCAGCGGCATGAACGCGCCGTAGCCGAGCTTGGTCGGGAAGACCGCGGTCGGCGCGGACAGGGTGACCTCGAAGGTCTGCTCGTCGACGACCTTCAGGCCGGACAGGTCCTTGGCGGCCGGCTCCGGCGCCTTCTTGGGGCCGTCGTCGTCCGGGTCCACCGAGGTGACCTGGTCGTAGCCGGCGATGTCGGCGAAGAAGCTGCCGTTCGCCGCACCGTTCGGGCTGTAGGCGGCCCAGTTCCAGGCCTTGACGAAGCTCTCCGCCTTGACCTCGGTACCGTCGTGGAACTTGGTACCCTTCTTGATCTTGATGGTGAAGACCTTGGAGTCCTTGGTCTCGATGGACTCGGCCAACGCGTTGCGCGGGGCGCCACCGTCATTCGGGTACTCGACCAGGCCGGTCCACAGGTCGTCAATGATCTTGCCGCCACCGGTCTCGGTGGTGTTCGCCGGAACCAGCGGGTTCTGCGGCTGGACGCCGTGGATGGTGATCGCACCGTCCGCAGTCGCGGCGGTGTCGCTCTCACCGCCGCCGTCACTGCTGGAGCAACCGCTGGCGACCAGCGCGGCGGCCATGCCGACCGCGATGACGCCGGTTGCCCGCTTCGAGACTCTCATTCCGAGGGGCCTCCTCTTTCTAGCCAGTTCCGTCGTGGGTTTCACGCACGTATGGGGGGTGACGCCGCCGACGACCTCGTTTTCGCAGGTCACCGGTTTACCGCAGAGAAATCGGGACACCCCAGGGGGACCGATCCGCCGGGCCACCCCACCTCTCACGCGCGACGCCACGCAGACTCGACGGCCACGCGCGCGTGCAGCAGCGGGGCAGGCAGGACGTGCGGGGCGCCTCGCTTCGAGGGTGAGGTGCTGCAACTGTGACACCCACCGGCCCATTACGTGAAGGTGCCGTTATCAAGCCGTTAATCGGGTGCCGCGTTGCCGATACTTGAGAAAAGATCATGAGATGCCCTGGTCGTACCGCTCTGAGCAGGAAAGACAGCAAGTCGGCTCGACCGGCCCACGACCACGGGTCAAGCGGTGTGAGGTTGCCCGCCACCCCGATTGAGACGTTCCGAGGTCCACCGAGCGTTGGCCGTTTTTGCCCATCCGGGGGATGTCGACTTCCACCGGGCGGCGTCGGGATCCAGCCGGGCGGACGAAGAAATCCAGCTCGCGCACTGTGTGCGGGGTCACTGGCCGGGAAGAGGGACCGCCGGGAGCACCGGCGCGTCGACCGTCGGCCCCGCGCCGGTGGAAGGCCGGAGAACCGGGCCGGCCCCGGCACCATCGGGTGCCGGGGCCGGAAGGTACCGCGTACGTCAGGCGGTGAAGCGGACCCTGCGGCGGCGGACCAGCAGGACGGCCACCGCTCCGAAGGCGAGCAGGGCCATCCCGGCCAGCGCGGCCAGCGCGATCGGCGACCCGGTCAGCGGCAGGCCGCCGTCGTTGCTGGCCGGCGAGGTCGACGGGGCCGGACTGGCCGGCGCCGACGAGGACTCCGCCGGGTTGGACGGCGACGGCGACCCGGACAGCGAGGCCGACGGCGACGGCGACGGGGACCCGGACGGCGAGGCCGACGGCGACGGCGACGCGGGGGCGGCGGCGAAGCTCGCCGCCGCCGCGGCGGTGACCGAGGTGCCGGTGCTCCCACCCAGGATCAGCTTCTGCTTGGCGTTCTTGCCACCGGAGAAGAGGAAGACCCGCCCGAAGGAGACCGAGTCCGGGGCGGAGACGGTCACGGTGACCCGGCCGGCGGCGGTGGCGGTCAGCCAGAACCGGCCGCCGTTGGTGGTCGTGCCGACCGGACGGCCCTCGGCGTCGACGGCGTTCCCACCGTCGACCTTCAGCGCGATCTCCCCGGCCGGCCCGTGCACGGTGAACGGCCCGGCCCGACCCCCGGTGGTCGCGGTGGCGGACGCCGGGTCGAGGCTCAGCTCGGCCTTCGGCTCCGGCTGCTCGGTGGCGTTGCGCACCAGGTAGTCGTGCACCCGCCGGATCACGTCGTACTCGGCGGCGGCGGTCAGCCCCCGCTCCCAGTCACCCAGGGCGACGCCGTCACTGAAGTGCCAGACGGCGGTCTGGGTGCCGAAGTAGAGCAGCGTGTCGCGGCGGGAGTCGGGCAGCCCGCCGGGCAGGGTGGCCCCGGCCGCGGCGAGCAGCTTCGCCCGGTCGGCGTTGGGATAGCCGTGGGTGAGCACCCACTGCACCCGGCCGAGGTTCTTCACCTCCGACTGACCCCAGGTGCCCTCGGCGTACTCGCCGTCGCGGGCCACCGGGGTGTGGAAGTCGATGCAGAAGACCGGCACGGTGCCGTCCTTCAACTCCAGGGCCAGCGCCGAGGTCTTCTGCGTCCGACCGTCCAGCTTCAGCGTGACGCCGGTGCCCGGCACCGCGCGGGCCACGCCCTTCGTGGCCGGCTCGGCGGTGGCCGGACCGGCTGCGGCGAGCACCAGCGCGCCACCGGTGACGAGCGCCGCGGCGAGACCCGCCCAGCGTCGTCCTCGTTCAACGAACATCAGTTCCGTGCACCTCTCCCCAGGGGTGGCCCGCTACCGGTGGGCCGCGTGCGTCGCCGTCCCGCGGGGTCGTGGCACCACCCGCACGCGCGAAGGCGACGGGGCATTATCCGACACGAATTGATCTCTTGTCAGCCCCTGGGGTGATCTTCCCGGAATGAGGGGTGTGACCGGTCGGGCCGGCCGAAGTCACACGAGTCGTCGGTCCGCCGCCCAGCGGGACAGCTCGTACCGGTTGGACATCTGGAGCTTGCGCAGCACGTTCGACACGTGCGTCTCGACCGTCTTGATCGAGATGAACAGCTCCTTGGCGATCTCCTTGTACGCGTACCCCCGGGCGAGCAGGCGCAGCACCTCGCGCTCGCGGTTGGTGAGCTGGTCCAGCTCCGGGTCGGCGACCGGGGCGTCCGGCCGGGCCGCGAAGGCGTCCAGCACGAAGCCGGCCAGCCGGGGGCTGAACACGGCGTCACCGTCGGCGACCCGGCGGATCGCGTCGGTCAGCTCGTCCGGGGAGATGGTCTTGGTGACGTAACCCCGGGCACCCGCCCGGATCAGCCCGATCACGTCCTCGGCGGCGTCGGACACGCTCAGCGCCAGGAACTTCACCTGCGGATGGCTGCGGCGCATCGCATCCAGCACCGCCCGCCCGCCGCCATCGGGCATGTGTACGTCGAGCAGCACCACGTCCGGCCCGGTCGCGGCGATCCGGGCGACCGCCTCGGCCACCGTGCTCGCCTCCCCGACCACCTCGACGTGCGCGCCCAACTCGGCCCTGACCCCGGCCCGGAACATGGCGTGGTCGTCGACGAGGAAGACCCGCAACCGCTCCACCCGTGCCGGGGCGTCCGAACCCGGTTCCATCGACTGCTCCGCCATCTCAGCTGTCCCTTTCCGCCGTGGAGCCGGTGCCGGTGATCGGCAGCATCAACCGGACCTCCGTCCCCTCCCCGGGCTCGGAACGGATCTCCGCCCGGCCACCGTGCCGCTTCATCCGCCCGATGATCGATCCTCGGACGCCGTGCCGGTGATCCTCCACGGTATCCGGGTCGAAGCCCTTCCCCCGGTCCCGGACGAAGACGCTCACCTGCTCCGGCTCGACCTCGGCATAGAGCGACACCGTCTGCACCCCGGCGTGCCGGGCCGCGTTGACCATCGCCTCCCGCGCCGCCGCCACCAGCGCACCCACCCGTTCGTCGGTCTCCCGGTCACCCACCACCACCGCCTCGACGGTGATCGCGAACGTGTCCTCCACCTCGGCGGCGGCCTGTTCCAGTGCCGCCGCGAACCGCTCGGTCGGCGAGGCGGTGGGCTTGTAGAGCCAGTTGCGCAACGACCGCTCCTGGCCCCGGGCGAGTCGCTGCACCGTCTTGACGTCGCTGGCGTTGCGCTGGATCAGGGCGAGGGTGTGCAGCACCTGGTCGTGCACCATGGCGGCCAACTCGGCGCGCTCCTGCTCGCGGATGCGCCCCTCCCGTTCCGAGCGGAGCTGGTTCCAGGTGCGCCACAGCACCGGGGCGGCCACCACCCCGACCCCGGCCAACCCGACCAACGCGAAGATCACCCCGTTGACCACCGCGTCGAGGTTCTGCACCGGGGAGTAGACAGCCGCCACGCCGATGATGCCGACGGCGACCAGCACCGCGCCCCCGGCGAAGCGGAGCACGAAGGCCCGCCTGTCGCTCTCCTCCACCACCGCGCCGAGCCAGGGCACCGCCATCGACCCGCTCCACTGCCGGCGGCGCTCCGGCGCGGACTGGTGCCAGATCACCCCGGCACCGACCGCGATGATCGCCACCAGCCAGCCGGCGGTGCCCGCCGCGCCGACCGAGTCGAAGACCAGCACCTGGACCAGCAGCACACCGAGGCCGATCGCCACGAACGGCAGCAGCTGCCCGGGGTCGCGCCGGGGCGGCGTGGCGGTGTCACCCGGGCGCAGCGGCACCACCGCCCAGAACGCCGCGTACAGCAGCAGCCCGAGACCGCTGAGGCCGAGCAGCACCATGAACGCGACGCGTACCCGCAGCACCGAGATGCCGAGGTGGTCGGCGATGCCGGCGGCCACCCCGGCGGCCAGCCGGTGCTCGGGCGCCCGGTAGAGGCGCGGCGGCGGGGTCACGGCGCTGATTTGAGGCTCCCTGGTCACGGTGGGTGTCGGACGGACACCGGGCGGTGCGGTGCCGCTCCGATCGTCACACGCCCGTGGCGGTGCCGACCACGGGGACGCCCCCGACATCCGCCCGCCGGGATCTCAGGGTGGGGTCAGGGTCGGTTCCGGAGGCGACTCGGCCCGGTGACGCCGCAGGATCGGGACATGACCGAGGACCCAGCCCCGCCGCCGTACCCCCCGGTGGCGGCACCGGATGGTACGCCGCCGCCCGGTTCCGCCGCCGGGCCGACCGCGACGGCGCCCGCGTCGCCCACGGGGGGCGACGACGCGCCGCCACCTCCCGGGGGCTACCCCCCGCCGTCCGGAGGTGCCAGCTTCACCTCACGGTACGGCCTGGTCCGGCCCCGCGACGGCCGCTACCTGGCCGGGGTCTGCGCGGCGATCGGCCGGGCCACCAACACCGACCCGGTGCTGTGGCGGGTACTGCTCGCCGTGCTCGGGTTCTTCGGCGGGGTCGGCGTCCTGGTGTACGTGGCCGCCTGGCTGATCATCCCGGGGGAGGGTGACAGCGCCTCGCCGCTGGAGTCGATGCTCGGGCGCGGTCGGTCGAGCATGTCCCCGATCACCGTGATCGTGCTGACCATCCTGGTCGCGGTCAGCTTCGGGTACATCGTCACCGACGCGTTCCGGGCGGTGCTGCTGGGCGCGGCCATCCTCATCGGCGGCGCACTGCTGCTCAACCGGGAGAGCCGTTCCGGTGTGCCGGCCGCCGGTCCGGGTGGACCTCCACCCGGGTCGGCCCCCCCGCCTGGACCGGTGCCCCCGGTCGGCTACCCGGCGCCCGCCCCGTTCACCCCGCCGGCACCCGCCGCACCGGCCCCACCGTTCCTGCCGGGTCGGGTCGGTGACCCGGCGGGGTGGCCGCCGGCCCGGGCCGGGGAACCGGCGGGCTGGCCCGCGCAGACCCGGACCGCCCCGCTGCCGGCCTGGCCAGCGGCCAGGCCGATGGAGATCAGCGCGACCCGGGCGGAGGCCCCGAGCTGGCCGCCCCGCGCGCCGGTGGCAGGTGGGCCCACCACCGCACCGGTGGCCGTCCCACCACCGCCCGGTACGGGTTACCGACCGCCGTTCGCGCCACACGGCCCGTACGCCGTTGGAGCCCCGCCTCCGGCACCGCCCACGCCCCCCGTCAAGCCGCCGAAGAAGCCGAAGGAGCGGTCGTCGCTGGGTGCCGCGACCTTCTCGCTGATCTTCATGGTCGTCGGCGTGGTAGCCATCCTGGATCTGCTGGACGTCTTCCCGATCGGCGCGGCCGGATACTTCGCGGCGGTGCTCGCCACCATCGGGCTCGGCCTGCTGGTGGGCACCTGGTTCGGCCGGGCCCGCTGGCTGATCGCCCTCGGTCTGGTCGCCGCCGCCGCCCTCGGGGTGGCCGCCGTGGCCGAGTCCTACGACCGGGTCCGTGGTGTCGACGGGGCGGTCACCTGGGCACCGACCAGCTATCGGGAGCTCGCCGACCGTTACGAGAACAGTTTCGGCGACGCGACCCTGGACCTGCGCGCGGTGGACTTCGACAAGCAGGACACCGATCTCACAGTGGTGGTCAACTTCGGCGAGGCCACCATCGTGGTGCCGCCGAACGTGGACGTCACCGCGGTGACCAACGTCAAGGCCGGGGAGGCCACCGTCTTCGGACGACGTACCTCCGGGTTGGAGGGGCAGGCACGGCAGCTCACCGACCTGGGCCCGGACGGACCCGGCGGCGGCACGCTGCGGCTCACCGTCCACGTCAACGCGGGCAACCTGGAGGTGACCCGGTGAAGGTCCATCGCACCGACCTGGTGTCGTTCGTCTTCGGCCTGCTCTTCGTGGGGCTCGCTCTCTGGTGGCTGCTCGCCCAGATCCTCGGGCTGGCCCTGCCTGCGGTGGGTTGGTTCCTGGCCGGCGCGCTGGTGCTGATCGGCCTGCTCGGCCTGGTCGGTGCGGTGCGGTCGGCCCGCACCCCGGACCGGGAGGCACCTCCAGCCGACGTACCGGCGACCAACGGCCCGGCGACCGGTGTACCAGCCGGCCCGGCCGCCGGGGACGACCAGCGGATCGGCGGGCAGGACACCGCCGAGTTGCACCTCGGCACCCCGGAGGCGGCAGAGCCGGACGACGTCGGCGCGGAACCACCGCAGCCGTCCCGCTGACCGCACCGGTGCGGCCGGCGTCCGGCGGCTCGTATGCTGGCCGGGGAGATCCCGCCTCCGTCCGACCGCCACACCGTCGGGTCCGCCGGTGGCCGCGCCAGGGCACCGGCCCGGGTGTGCACTGTCCGGGGCGCCCGAGGCGGTCCCGCCGCGACGTCCGTCTCTACCCTGTCAGGAGCCCGCCCGACATGACCCAGTCCCCCGCCGTGCGCCCCTCCGGTCCGTCCGGTCCGGTCCGCATCGGCGAGCGTGCCGCCCGTACCCTCGTCGCCGAACTCGCCCGACGCAACGACCCGAAGGCCGCCCTGCTGGTGGGCGCGGCCCCCGGGGCCGCGGTCCTCGCCGCGGCGATCGACGCGCTGCTGCCGGGTGACACGTTGACCGTCGTGCCGGCCCCGGCGACCGACGCCGCCACGCTGCGCGAACACGTCACGGCCCAGGGCCGCTGGGTCGCCGACCGGGTACGGGTGGTCGACTCCCTCGCCGAGGCGGACACTGCCGAGCTGGTGATCGCCGCCGAGCCGTTCACCGGCACCGGCGAGGAGACCCGCGACGCCGTCGACGGCCTCACCAAGTACCTGGCCGACGGCGCGGTGCTGAGCGTGGCCGCACCGGTGTTCCGCACCGACGGGGCCGCCGCCGAGCTGGACCGGCACGGCGTGCTGCACGGCGTCCGCACCGACCTGGTGCTGCGCAACTCCCCGCCGGTCCGGGTGCACCACCTGCGGTTCACCCCGGCCAGCCCCGCGGCGGCGGCCCAGCTCGCCCCGGCGTACCGGCCGTCGAGCGTGCCGCTGACCCGGGGCATGCACATCGACTCGAACGGGGTGGCGGCGGCCGGCATCGCGCTCGGCCTGGCCGCGGTCGCCCGGGTGGTCCGGCCGAAGTCGAAGCTGTGGCTGGTGCCGGCGCTCGCCGCCGCTCCGGTGGCCGCGTTCTTCCGGGACCCGCAGCGGGACGTGCCGGAGGACCCGTCGGCGGTGGTCGCCGCCGCGGACGGCCAGGTGCTGTCGGTGCAGCGGCTGCACGACGAGCGGTTCGGCGACGGTGAGTGGCTGCGGATCGCGGTCTTCCTGTCGGTGCTGGACGTGCACGTCAACCGCTCGCCGGTGGCCGGCAAGGTGGTGGACTACTTCGTCGCCGACGGTGGCTTCGTCAACGCGATGAAGCCGGACGCCGAGCACAACGTCGCCGCCTACACGGTGCTGGACACCGCGCACGGCACGGTGGTGGTGGCACAGCGGACCGGGCTGATCGCCCGCCGGATCGTGCAGCGGGCCCCGGTGGGGGCACTGCTGGCCCGGGGCGAACGGTTCGGGCTGATCCGGTTCGGCTCCCGTACCGACGTCTACCTGCCGGCCGACGCCGCCGAGCCGCTGGTCGGCCCCGGCGACAAGGTGGTCGGCGGTTCCTCGGTCATCGCCCGCTGGAGCTGAGCGACGCCGACGCGAACAGGGGCGCCGCGATCGCGGCGCCCCTGTTGCGTAGCTGCGGACGGATCAGGCTGTGCGACGCTGGTGCAGCCAGAGCAGCGGCCCGCTGACCAGGTAGCCCATCACCACGAGGGCGAAGGTGAGCCGGATGTCGACAAGCGCGCCGACGGCCGGGGCCAGCCAGAGCCACGGCGGCAGCTTGACCAGCCGGGCAAGCTTGGCGTAGGGGAAGCTGGACACCATCGCGAAGGCCAGCAGCGCCACCCCGCCGATCTGCACGGTCGCCGGCAGCGGCAGCCCGATGGCCACGGTGAGGGCGAGCACCGCCGCCGCCATGGTGGTGGGCACGCCGCAGAAGAACCGGCCGTCCTTGGGTGAGACGTTGAACCGGGCGAGCCGGATCGCGGCGCAGGACGCCACGAGGGCCGCCGCGACCGCCGCGGCGGCGGTGGGGGCCGACCCGGCCAGCGAGGCGTAGACCACCACCGGGGCGGCCAGGCCGAAGGAGCACATGTCGGCAAGCGAGTCCATCTGGGCACCGAACGGGCTGGCCACGCCGAACTTCCGGGCGAGCGCGCCGTCGAGACCGTCGAAGACCACGCAGGCGATCAGCAGGAGCGCGGCGAGCCGGGTATGACCGTCCATGGCCACGAAGATGGCGTTGATGCCGAGCACCAGGCTGGCCAGGGTGCAGGCGTTGACCAGCGCGAACTTCATCCGGCGGGCCGGGGTACGCGCGCCGGGGAGCAGCGGGATCGCCGTCGCCGGCGAATCGTCGACCGACGCGGCGGGGGCGAGTGCCGGGCTGACCGGCACGACCGCCTCGATCTCGGCGCGGTCGAGGGTGACCCCCCGACGGTCGAAACCGTACCGGCGACGTTGGCGGTCGACACGGTGCTCCGGAAGGACCAGGTCGGTGCTGTTGAGCTGGTCGCCGTCGCGGCGACCCACCCGGACCAGCAGCACCTGGCGGGCGAATGTGCTGCTGCGGCGCAACCGGCCCGCCCAGCGACGCCCTGCGGGGCGCGGACTGTCAGTCGTACGACGCCGGCGCCATGGGGCTCTCGGCACGTTTCCTCCATCACCGGATCGGCTGGCCGCCCGTGCGGGCGGATGTCCGGCTGTCTCGTGCCGGACCGCTTCGTGGCCCGGCAGCCGTTCAAGCGGAGTACACCATTGCACAGGGGCCTGGTGCTTGGCGATAGCTGCCGGCGGTAGTTCTATATCCGCTTAAACCGCGCGAACCGCTCCCTTATTCCCATCTCGGGCTTCATCACCCATTTTTGTCGCCAACCGCAGGCCTGACTTTACCGGAGTGCCCCTCAACCGGCTCGTCGAGCGACCGCCATCCGACCGCCGCCCCGGTCGCCAACAGGGCCACGTCTGTCAACAAAAGGCCGCTGAGCTGCGAAGACGTGAACCAGGCGGCGCTCGCCGTCGATCCCCCCGCTGGTTCGGTCACCACCGCCTCGCCGGGCTCGTCGACCAGCACCCGATAGATCACCCGCACTCCGTGCCAGTCGAGTGGTCGACCCTCGGGGCCGACTGCGACCGGATTGTGCAGATTGTCGACCAAGATCAATCGGTCGACCCGGCCCCGCTGGCCCGCCTCCTCCACCAGTTCCCGTAACAGACCGTCGACCGGCTGCTCACCGTGATCGGTACCCCCGCCGGGCAGGTGCCACTTGCCGGCACCCGGATAGCCGGGCGCGATCAATGTGAGCAACACCCGCTGGTCGGGGTCGGTGACCAGGCCGTACGCGGCGAACCGTTGCCGCCGGTCCGACCCGGGCGGCGGCTGAGGCGCGGTCGGCGGTTCCTGCGGCAGGTCGGCGGGAAGCGGCGCGGCCGGCAGGCCGAGCAGCCGGGCGGTGAACGGCAGCAACGGCGACACCGCCGCCTCCTGCGGGGTGCACCAGGCCAATTCGTCGGCGCCCCCGTCCGCCGCCGAGCGGAGTCGACCACCCCGGACGGTGACGTCGAACACCAATCGGTCGGTGTGCACCGACACGTCCGAGTTTCCGGCACGGAGGTGGGTCACGTCGGCGACGGCGGCGCGCACCCCGGTGACCGTGGCGTCCAGCCCGGTCTCCTCGGCGAACCCGCGGACCACTGCGTCGACCGGATGCTCGGCATGCCGGACGCCCCCGCCCGGCAACCGCCAGACCTCCGGAAAGGGGCCGGAGGCCGCCCCCCGGGCCAGCAGGACCCGGCCGGCGTCGTCCACCGCCCAGCCGTACGCCGCGATCCGCCGTCGCTCCTGCACGTCGCACTCCCCCGTCGCGGCCCGCCCGTCGATCATGAGGCTAGCGGTCGCCCGACCGAGCACCGACCGGGGCAGCCACCGTCAGGTGAGTCGGGCGGCCTGCACCGCCTCGGCGGTGACCTCGGTGAGCCGGTCGGCGGGCAGGGCACCCAGCTCCTCACGGGCGAACCAGCGGGCCTCACAGGTGGAGCCGCCCACGTCGGTCACCGTCGGCGGGGCGGGCTGGTCGACCATCACCCGGTAGAAGGCGCGTACGCCGTGCCAGTCGATCGGGTAGCCCTCGGGGCCGAGCGAGGCGGCGTCCCGGTGACTGGCCACCCCGAGCAGCTCGACGAGTCGACCCGTCTGCCCGGTCTCCTCGACCAGCTCCCGGATCAGTGCCGCGCCCGGCTGCTCGCCGTAGTCGGTGCCGCCGCCGGGCAGGTGCCAGCAGCCCGCGCCCGGGTAGCCGTCGGAGACCCGGGTCAGCAGCACCCGGCCCGCCGGGTCGGTGGCCACCGCGTACGCGGCGAAGCGCTGCGCCCGGTGCAGCCCGTCCGGGCCGGGCACGGCGTAGAAGGAGGGGAACTCGGGGGCCTCGTCGGGGACCACGTCGGCCGAGGAGGCCGGCAGCCCCAGGGCGCGTGCGGTGAAGGCCCGCAGCGGCAGCTCCCGCGCCTCGTCGAGGGTGTACCAGCGGACCAGGTCGGTGGAGCGGTCCACCCGGTCGGTGAGGGTGCCGCCACGCACCGAGACCTGGTAGATCAGGCGGTCGGTGTGGATGGTGATGCGCCGCTCGGGCAGTGCGCGCATGTCGGCCAGGACGTCCGCCAGGCCGGCGACGGCGACCGAGAGGCCCGTCTCGGCGGCTGTCTCCCGGACGACCGTGTGGTTCGGGTCCTCGCCGTGGTCGACCGCCCCACCGGGCAGGGACCATACGCCGGGGGTGCCGGAGCGCTCCGATGCGCGGACCAGCAACACTCGGCCGACTGAATCTGCACAGACTGCATATGCCGCGATCCTGCGGAGCGGCTCCAGCAAGGTGGTCACGGAGCCAAATTCTCCCCGGGTCGCGTTACCAGTGCGGAAAAGAGTCGGATTCCTGACTCAGAGCTGGCCACTCAGGGATCGATCAGGGTAGGGATCGGGGCAGTCACCGAGGTCGGCGGCCCGGTCGGCGCGGACCGTGGAGACATGACCTCGACGAGCACCCCCCACGCCCCGTACAAGCAGCTCCGCAGGCCGACCACCGACCGGATGGTGGCAGGCGTCGCCAGCGGCCTCGGCCGCTACTTCGCCGTCGACCCCACCCTGGTCCGGGTGTTGTTCGCGGTGGCGACCCTGGTCACCGGCGGTGTCGCCGCCCTGGCGTACCCGGTCATGTGGTTCCTGATGCCGGAGGAGCCGGCCGGCGCCCCGGCCTGGCCGCACCCGACGACGCCGCAGCCGGCACCCCGGCCGCAGCCTCAGCCTCCGGCGGTACCGCCGACGGCCGGCTGAGCCCCGGTCACTCCCACTCGATGGTGCCCGGCGGCTTGCTCGTCACGTCCAGGACCACCCGGTTGACCTCGGCGACCTCGTTGGTGATCCGGGTGGAGATCCGGGCCACCACGTCGTAGGGCAGCCGGGACCAGTCGGCGGTCATCGCGTCCTCGCTGGAGACCGGGCGCAGCACGACGGGATGCCCGTAGCTGCGCCCGTCACCCTGCACCCCGACGCTGCGCACGTCGGCCAGGAGCACCACCGGGAACTGCCAGACGCCCCGGTCCAGGCCGGCGGCGGTCAGCTCCTCCCGGGCGATCAGGTCGGCCTGGCGCAGCAGCGCCAACCGCTCCCGGTCGACGGCGCCGATGATCCGGATGGCCAGACCCGGCCCCGGGAACGGGTGCCGCCAGACCATCGCCTCGGGCAGGCCCAGCTGGAGGCCGAGCGCCCGGACCTCGTCCTTGAACAGCGTGCGCAGCGGCTCGACCAGGGCGAACTTCAGATCCTCCGGCAGGCCGCCGACGTTGTGGTGGCTCTTGATGTTGGCGGTGCCGGTGCCGCCGCCGGACTCCACCACGTCCGGGTAGAGGGTGCCCTGCACCAGGAACTCGACGTCGCCGTGGGCGGCGACCTCCCGGGCGGCGGCCTCGAAGACCCGGATGAACTCCCGGCCGATGATCTTCCGCTTCTGCTCCGGGTCGGTCACCCCCGCCAGCGCGCCGAGGAACCGCTCGGCCGCGTCCACCACCTTCAGCTTGATGCCGGTGGCTGCCACGTAGTCCTTCTCCACCTGCTCGGCCTCGCCGGCGCGCAGCAGGCCGTGGTCGACGAAGACGCAGGTGAGCTGGTCACCGACCGCCTTGTGGACAAGCGCGGCGGCGACCGCCGAGTCGACCCCGCCGCTCAGGCCGCAGATGACCTCCTTGTCGCCGACCTGGGCCCGGATCCGGGCCACCTGCTCGTCGATGATGTTCTGCGGCGTCCAGGTCGGCGCGATGCCGGCGATGTCGTAGAGAAAGCGGCGGAGCATCTCCTGACCCTGCGCGGTGTGCCCCACCTCGGGGTGGAACTGCACACCGGCCCGGCGACCGGCCAGGTCCTCGAAGGCGGCGACCGGGGCACCCGCCGACTCGGCGGTCACAGTGAAACCGGCCGGGGCCTCGGTCACCGCGTCGCCGTGGCTCATCCAGACGGGCAGATCGGCCGGCAGGTCACGCAGCAGCACGCCCGGGTCGAGCAGCCGGGGACGCAGCGGGGTGCCGCCGTACTCCCGGTTGCCGGTCCGGGCGACAGTGCCGCCGAGCGCCTGGGCCATCGCCTGGAAGCCGTAGCAGATGCCGAATACCGGCACGCCCGCCTCGAACAGCCCGGCGTCGATCTGCGGAGCCTCCGGGGCGTAGACACTGGACGGGCCGCCGGACAGGATGATCGCGGCCGGGTCCTTCGCCAACATCTCGGCGACCGGCATGGAGTGCGGGACGATCTCCGAGTAGACCTTCGCCTCGCGCACCCGGCGCGCGATGAGCTGGGCGTACTGGGCTCCGAAGTCCACCACGAGGACGGGGCGAGGCGTGCTCATGTGCGCAAATCCTACCGACAGTCACACCCGCCCCGGGCACGGGCCGCCCCCGGGCACGCCGCACCCGGTCAGCGCGGCCCGTGACGCAGCGCGCCGGGGGCGTCCGCCGGGACCGCCGGGTGCCGCGGCGGCACCGCACCCATCCGGGTGTACGCCGACCCGAGCGGCGGCCGGGGGTCCGGTTCGCCCTTGTTCGGCCAGTACGACATCGCCCGTTCCGCCTGCGCGGTGATCGTCAGCGACGGGTTCACCCCGAGGTTCGCCGAGACCGCCGCCCCGTCGACCACGTGCAGCCCCGGATGCCCGTACACCCGGTGCCACGGGTCGATCACCCCGTCGGCCGGGGTGGCACCGATCACCGCCCCGCCGAGGATGTGCGCGGTCATCGGGATGTCGAACGGCTCCGTCAACGCCCCACCCGGGGTGCCGTCGATCTCCTCGGCGAGCAGCCGGACCGCCCGGTTGCCGGCCGGGATCCAGGTCGGGTTGGGCGCGCCGTGCCCGGGGCCGGAGACCAGCCGTCGCCGGCCCAGCGGGCCCCGCTGCCAGCGGGTGGTAAGCGAGTTGTCGACCGACTGCATCACCAGCGCGATCACCGTCCGCTCCGACCAGCGGCGCACCGAGAGCATCCGGGCGGCCACCAGGGGGTGCCGGACGAGGCCGCCCAGCCAGCGCCGGACCCGGTGCGGGCCGCCGTCGACAAGCAACGACTGGAGCAGCCCCATCGCGTTGGCGCCCCGGCCGTAGCGGACCGGCTCGACGTGGGTCTGCGGGTCGGGGTGGAACGAGCTGGTGATCGCCACCCCGTCGGTGAAGTCGAGCCCCCGTTGCCCGGCCTGCCGGTGGCCGACCGACGCGCCGAGGATCGCCTCCGAGTTGGTGCGGGTCAGTTCGCCGAGGCGGTCCGACAGGTGGGGCAGCACCCCGGTCTGCCTCATCTCGTGCAGCAGCCGCTGGGTGCCGAGCGCGCCGGCCGCGAAGACCACCTGGTCGGCCCGGAACACCTGGCGACGCCGCCGCAGCCAGGCTCCGGTCCGCGTGGTGTGCACCCGGTAGCCGCCGTCGGCATCCGGGTGGACGGCGGTCACCGTGGTCAGCGGATGGACCCGCGCGCCGAGCCGTTCGGCAAGCCACAGGTAGTTCTTGACCAGGGTGTTCTTGGCACCGTGCCGGCAGCCGGTCATGCACGACCCGCAGTGCGTGCAGCCGGTGCGCTCCGGCCCCGCCCCACCGAAGTACGGGTCGGCCACCCGTTCGCCGGGGCGGCCGAGGTGCACCCCCACCGGGGTGGGCCCGAAGGTGTGCCCCACCCCCATCCGCTCGGCCACCGCCCGCATCGCCCGGTCCGCGCCGGTGTGCCGGGGGTACGTGGTGACCCCGAGCATCCGTGCGGCCTGGTCGTAGTGAGGGGCGAGTTCGGCCCGCCAGTCGGTGACGTCGCGCCACTGCGGGTCGGCGTAGAAGGCGTCCGGCGGCTGGTAGAGGGTGTTCGCGTAGACCAGGGAGCCGCCGCCCACCCCGGCACCGGAGAGCACGAGCACGCCGCCGCCGGCCTTCCGGTCGGCCGGGCGGAGCAGGGTGATCCGTTGCAGCCCGTAACAGCCGAGCCGGGGTGCCCAGAGGAACCGGCGCAGCCGCCAGGAGGTCTGCGGGAACTCGTCGTCGGCGAACCGCCGGCCCGCCTCCAGCACCCCGACGGTGTAGCCCTTCTCGGCCAGCCGCAGCGCGGTGACGCTGCCACCGAAGCCGGAGCCGATGACGAGCACGTCGTACCGCATGAACGCATCATTACCGGCGGGTAGCCATCGCGCCAGTGCCGGATTTCGCGCGATCATGCTCACCGTCGCCGATCGACGCCCGCAACCCGGGGGGCCGGTCGACGCGTTGTGCAGACGGGGGTGGCGAGCGATGACTCAGGAAACCGGAACGGGACGCCCACGATGGGTGTGGGGGCTGGCCGCCCTGATCGGTGTCGTACTGGTGGCGGTGGTCGCCCTGGTGGTGACCCGGCAGGTCCGCGACGACGGGCCACGGCGTACGGCCGGGCCGGTCGCCACGACCGCCAGCCCGACGCCGAGCCCCACCCCCAGCCCGACCCCGCCACCCGGCGCGGCCATCACCGGCCCGCTCAACCTGCTCCTGGTCGGGGTGGACACCCGGGTCAGCGTGCCCGGTTGGGAGCCGCACGGCGACTCGGTGCTGGTGCTGCACGTGCCGGCCGGGCTGGACCGGGCGTACCTCTTCTCGCTCCCCCGCGACCTGGTGGTCGACATCCCGGCGTTCCCGAAGTCGGGGTACAAGGGCGGCCGGACGAAGCTCACCCACGCGATGAGCTACGGCAGCCGGGTGCCGGGCAAACCCAAGAACCCCAGCGCCGCCCAGGGGTACGAGCTGCTGCGCAGCACGGTCGCCGGCTACACCGGGCTGCGCTTCGACGCCGGTGCGGTGATCACCTTCAACGGCTTCGACCGGCTGGTCGACACCCTCGGCGGGGTGGACCTCTACGTCGACCAGCGGGTCCCCTCCCTGCACCGCAGGCCGGACGGCAAGTACCGCGACCCGGCCCCCGGTGGCGGCGGCTACACCGGCCCGCAGATGGTCTACGAGAAGGGCGAACGGCACCTCAACGGCTGGCAGGCGCTCGACTACGCCCGGCAGCGCTACATCGCCGGCGGCGACTACGCCCGGCAGCGCCACCAGCAGCAACTCCTCCGGGCGCTGGCCGCCAAGATCCTCGGCGGGAACCTGGCCCGTGAACCGGACCGGGTGGAGCAGGTGGTGGCCGCGCTCGGCGACACCCTGGTCTATGCGGGCGGGCCGCGCATCGTCGACCTGGCGTACGCCCTGGGTGGCATGAGCGCCGACCGGATCACCCTGGTCGGCCTGCCCGGCGACGGGGTGGGCAAGGGCAGCAGCTACCGGGGTGAGCAGCTCACCACCGTCGGCAAGGGCTTCCTGCCGGCGCTCAAGGCCGGCAAGGCCGAGAGTTATCTGGACGCCCACCCCGAGCTGCGGGTGAAGAACTGACCGGGTGGGCGGGGCTGGGACGGGTCAGCGGCGGGTGGGCGGCGGGGGTCGTTCGGTGCCGTGCAGCCAGGCGGCGAAGAGGTCGTCGAGCTGCTGCCCGGAGACCCGCTCGGCGGTGGCCACGAACTCGGCGGTGGTGGCATTGTCGTTCCGCTTCTCCGCCACCCAGGTCCGCAGGATCCGGAAGAACGCGTCGTCGCCGACCGTCACCCGGAGCGCGTGCACGGTCATCCCGCCGCGTTGGTAGACCGAATCGCTGAACAGGTTCGCCACCCCGGGCGCTCCGGGCGGCACCCGCCAGACCTGGTCGCTGGACGAGGCGTACCGCGTGTCGAAGGCCGCCTGGGCGGTGTCCCGGCCCTGGTGTTCGGCCCAGAGCCACTCGGCGTACGTGGCCAGCCCCTCGTTGAGCCAGATGTCCTCCCAGCGGGCCAGCGAGACGCTGTCGCCGAACCACTGGTGGGCCAGTTCGTGCGCGACCACCCCGGTGTTCTCGCCGGTCCGGAAGAAGCTGGCCGAGTAGACAGGCCGGCTCTGCGTCTCCAGCGCGTACCGGATCCGGGGATCGTCGACCACCACCCCGCCGTACGCCCCGAACGGGTACGGCCCGAAGACGCTCTCCAGGTGGTCGGCGACCTCCAGCGTGCGGGCGATCGACTCGTCCGCGGCACCCCGGGGCAGGGTGCTGGCGACCGCGCTGAACACCGGTCTGCCCCGGTGTTCACCGGTGGTGGTGCGGTACTTCCCGATCACCACGGTGCTCAGGTAGCTGGCCATCGGGGCGTCCTCGGACCAGCGCCAGGTGGTCCCACCGCCGGCTGCCGGACGCTGCCCCTTCGGCACGCCGTTGGCGACCGCGACCAGCCCCTTCGGCACGGTGATCTCGAAGTCGTAGGCGGCCTTGTCGGAGGGGTGGTCGTTGACCGGGAACCAGGTGCTCGCCGACTCGGGTTGGCCGAGCGCGACCGCTCCGTCGGCGGTGTGCAGCCAACCGCCCTCGCCGATCGTCTCGTTGCGCAGCGGCACCGGCCGGCCGTCGTAGTCGACCTCGACGGTGAAGACCGCCCCGGCTCGGACCGGCGTGGCCGGGGTGATCACCAGCTCGGCACCCTCGCGGGCGTGCCGGGCCGGCGTGCCGTCCACTGTCACCCGCCGCACCGTCAGGCCGGCCAGGTCGAGGTGGAACAGGGGCAGCCCGGCGGTGGCGGTGGCCCGCACGGTGGTGGTGCCGCGCAGCTCGTCGGCGGCCGGGTCGTAGCGGACCTTGAGGGCGTACCTGTCGACGTCGTAACCGCTGTTGCCCGCGGTCGGGAAGTACGGGTCGCCGACGCCGGCCGGGCCGGTGGTCGCGCCCGGGGTCGGGCTGGTCGTCGGGGCCGGCCGGGATTCCTCCCGCGGCCTCCGGTCGGCGGTACAGCCGGCCAGGGCCAGCACCACGGCCACCAGCAGCGCGAGACCGCGCCGGTTCCGGCTCATGGCCACCCTGTGTCCCCCGTTCACCCGCCCCGCCGTGCGCGCAGCCTACCGAGAGCACCGGCCGCACATACCCCGAACGACGGACCGGTGGCGGATCGGCACGGCCCGGCGGGTAACGGACGCAGCGACCGGCCGGACCCGGGAGCCGGCCGGTCGCTGCGGCGGGTCAGCGGTCGAGGACCAGGCCGACCTTCTGGAACTCCTTCAGGTCGCGGTAGCCGCACTTGGCCATCGCCCGACGCAGCCCGCCGAAGAGGTTGAGCTGGCCGTCCGGCTCGTCGGCCGGGCCGAAGAGCAGCCGCTCCATCGAGCCGAGCGGTTCGCCCGCCACCTCGAACGCGCCACGCGGCAGCGACGGGTGGCTGGCCGCCGAGTGCCACCAGGCGCCGCCGGCCGGGGCCTCCGCGCAGAGCGACAGCGGCTCGCCGAGCATCACCGCGTCCGCGCCGCAGCCGAGCGCCTTGGCGATGTCGCCGGAGGTCTGCATGTCACCGTCGGCGATCAGGTGGACGTAGCGTCCGCCCGTCTCGTCGAGGTAGTCGCGGCGGGCCGCGGCGGCGTCGGCGATCGCGGTGGCCATCGGCACCCTGATGCCGAGCACCGACTCGGTGGTCGACCAGTCGTCGCCGCCGATGCCGACGATCACCCCGGCCGCACCGGTACGCATCAGGTGCAGCGCGGTCTTGTAGTCGGTGCAACCGCCGACCACCACCGGGAGGTCGAGGTCGGCGATGAACTCCTTGAGGTTCAGCGGCTCGTCGGTGGTCGAGACGTGCTCGGCCGAGACGATGGTGCCCTGGATGACCAGGATGTCGACGCCCGCGTCCAGGATCACCGGGGCCAGCGCCAGGGTGTGCTGCGGGGAGACCCGGACGGCCACCGTGCTGCCACCCGCCCGCAGCTCGCGGACCCGCTCGGCGATCAGGTCGGGGCGGATCGGCTCGGCGTAGACCTCCTGGAGCCGCTTGGTCGCGCGGGCGTCCTCGCCCAGGTCGGCCAGCTCCTCCAGGACCTTGGCCGGGTTCTCGTACCGGGTCCAGAGGCCTTCGACGTTGAGCACTCCCAGACCACCGAGCTGGCCGAGTCGCACCGCCGAGGCGGGGCTCATGGTGGCGTCCGAGGGGTGACCGACACAGGGGATGTCGAAATGGTAGGCGTCGAGCTGCCAGCCGGTGGAGACGTCGTCGACGTCCCTGGTGCGCCGGCTGGGCACGATGGCGATGTCGTCCAGGTGGTAACCGCGCTGCGCGGTCTTGCCCAGCCCGATCTCGACCACGTCACGCATGAGGGACTCCAGGTGGTTGGGGGGTGGTGGGTCAGCGGGTGTGGTAGTTGGGCGCCTCGACGGTCATCTGGATGTCGTGCGGGTGGCTCTCCTTGAGCCCGGCCGCGGTGATCCGGATGAGCTGGCCCCGGTGGTGCAGGTCGGGGATGTTCTCCGCGCCGGCGTACCCCATCGCCAGCCGCAGCCCGCCGACCAGCTGGTGGGCCACCCGGGACAGCGGCCCCCGGTAGGGCACCTGGCCCTCCACGCCCTCCGGGACCAGCTTGTCGTCGCTGAGCACGTCCTGCTGGAAGTAGCGGTCCTTGCTGTACGACTTGGCCTGCCCCCGGGACTGCATCGCGCCGAGCGACCCCATCCCCCGGTACGCCTTGAACTGCTTGCCGTTGACGAAGATCAGCTCACCGGGGCTCTCTTCGCAGCCGGCCAGCAGGCTGCCGAGCATCACCGTGTCGGCGCCGGCCACCAGGGCCTTGGCGATGTCGCCGGAGTACTGGATGCCGCCGTCGCCGATAACCGGGACGCCGGCCGGGCGGGCCGCGCGGGCCGCCTCCATGATCGCGGTCACCTGCGGCACGCCGACCCCGGCGACGATCCGGGTGGTGCAGATGGCACCCGGGCCGACCCCGACCTTGACGCCGTCGGCACCGGCGTCGACAAGCGCCTTCGCCCCGGCGTAGGTGGCCACGTTGCCGCCCACGATGTCGATCGTGACGTCGGCCTTGAGCCGGCGGACCATGTCCAGCACGGCCCGCTGGTGACCGTGCGCGGTGTCCACGATCAGCACGTCGACGCCCGCGTCGACAAGGGTGCGGGCCCGCTTGTAGGCGTCCTCGCCCACCCCGATGGCGGCGGCGACCCGCAGCCGGCCCGCGTCGTCCTTGGTGGCCTCCGGGTACTGCTCGCTCTTGGTGAAGTCCTTCACGGTGATCAGGCCGCGCAGCCGTCCCGCGTCGTCGACGATCGGCAGCTTCTCGACCTTGTGCTGGCGCAGCAGCGCCAGCGCGTCGTCCTTGCTCACCCCGACCGGGGCGGTGACCAGCGGCGTCCGGGTCATGATCGCGTGGACCGGGGTGGCCGGGTCGGAGACGAAACGCATGTCCCGGTTGGTGACGATGCCGACCAGTTGGCCGTCGCCGTCCACCACCGGGACGCCGGAGATGCGGTAGCGACCGCACAGCTCGTCGACCTCGCGGAGGGTGTCCTCGGGGCTGGCCGTCACCGGGTTGGTGATCATGCCGGACTCGGAGCGCTTGACCAGGTCGACCTGGAGCGCCTGGTCCTCCAGGGAGAGGTTGCGGTGCAGCACGCCGATGCCGCCCTGGCGGGCCATCGCGATCGCCATCCGGGCCTCGGTGACGGTGTCCATCGCGCTGGACAGCAGCGGGATGGTCAGCTCGACATTGCGGGTGAGCCTGGTGCGGGTGTTCACCCGGCTGGGCACCACGTCCGACTCGCCCGGCTGAAGCAGCACGTCGTCGAAGGTCAGGCCGAGCGGCACCACCCGCGCCGACCCGGCGGGCAGCTCCGGCAGGTGGCCCGCCAACTCGCCGTTGTCGACGCCGGCCGGACGATCGGTGCTGGGCGAATTCTCCACGATTGCTCCCCTGAGCTGCTCGGACGGGATTCAGCGAGGCGGCGCGCGCGGCGACCGGCGCACGCCGGGGTGACGGCGAGTCGTCTCATCGTACCCACTGAGCAGGGCGGCCCTCGTGGGCGACCGGCCGGGGTCGGCGATGCCACAGCGACCGGCGGGGGACGCGTGGCGCGGGCGTTGGGTCTACGGTGAGGGGGTGCACGACGAGCCCATCGACCCGTTCAACGGCGACCCGGCCGATCCGGCTGCGGGGCTGGACGACCCGGTCGACGACGCCCCGCTCGACCCGCTGACCGAGGTCGAGCGGCAGGACGTGCTGGAAGACCTGGCCGACCTGGAGATCTACCAGGCCCTGCTGGCCCCGATCGGGGTCCGCGGGCTGGTCATCGAGTGCGAGGACTGCCGCGAGCCGCACTACTTCGACTGGGACCTGCTCCGGGGCAACCTGCGTCACCTGCTCAGCTCCGGTCGCCCCCGGGTGCACGAGCCGGCCTACGACCCCGACCCCGACCACTACGTCACCTGGGACTATGCCCGTGGCTACGCCGACGGGGTGCACGACACGCTCACCGAGTCCTCCGGGGACGACGCCGACCCGGACGACTGACGCTCAGCTGACCAGGCCGGCGCGGAAGCCGGCGGCCACCGCGTGCGCCCGGTCCCGGGCACCGAGCTTGCGGAACAGCCGCCGAGCGTGGGTCTTGACGGTGTCCTCCGAAACGAAGAGTTCCCGGCCGATCTCCGCATTACTCTTGCCCTCGGCCATCCCGAGCAGCACCTGGAGTTCGCGTTCGGTCAGTCCGACGGAGGTCCGACCGCTGCGCGCGCCGGGAGCCGGTCGCGGCGACGCGCCGGCCGGGGCCGTCCCGGTCGCCGTGGCCTCCGATTCCCCGTCGACCTCGTCGTCACCGCGCTGCACGGGCACCACCGACGGCGCTCCGGGCGTCCCCTCGGCCGCCGCCTGTGACCAGCCCGCTGTCGGCGTACGACCGGTGGTGGATCGGGGTGGCGCACCGACCGCGGCGGTGTCCCGGGCAGGGTCGGCGACCCGGTGCCGGGCGGGGCGTCCGGGCGCGGAGAGCAGCAGCAGGGCCTTGGCCACCGCGCTGGTCAGGTCGTGGTCGGCGCCCTGGATCAGGCCCCGCGCCCCGGCGCTGATGGTGGCCGCCGCCGCCTCCGACTCCTCGGTGCCGAGCAGCAGCACCGCGGCCTGCGGCGCGCGGGCCAGCACCCGGCGGACGAAGCCGGCGCTGTCCGGCCGGGTGAGCGCCGTGTCGGCGAGCACCACGTCGACCGGGCGCTCGGCGAGCCGCAGCATCACCTCGGGATCGGAGACGGCGGTCCGGACGACCGCAGCCAGGCCGAGTCGCGCCGCCGCATTGGTCAACTGCTGTGCGGCGAGCGGTGTCCGAACACATACGAGAACGGTACGCACGGTGGTCTCCTCTCCGGACACGAGCAGACCATGACGGGGTCCACCGGGGAGGAGGTTCCGGGCAATCCTTCGAACTTTTCCGGCATTTGGGTCATATGCCGCATGCTGTCGGGCTTTTTCGATCTCAGCACGTGTGAGGCCACGGGGGTTCGGGTACCGAAGCTGCACGCCGGAAACGGGGTACGCCAGCGCGGACCACAGCCCGGACGCCGGTTCAACGAGGATCTCCGCGGTGCCGCGCGGGAGGAGGGGTGCTGATGTCGAACGTACGTAGACTGCCCGGACCCATCGTCGACCTGTGGGACTGGCAGCGTCTCGGCGCCTGCCGGGGCCGGGACAGCGCCCAGTTCTTCCACCCGGACGGCGAGCGCGGCTCGTCGCGGTTGCGTCGGGAGTCCGGCGCCAAGTCCGTGTGCCAGGCCTGCCCGGTGCGGGCCGAGTGCGCCGCCCACGCCCTCGCGGTCCGCGAGCCGTACGGCGTCTGGGGCGGCCTCAGTGAGTCGGAACGGCTCCGCCTGCTCGCCCTCGGCTGGGAGGACCTGGCCGACCGCCGGCAGACCCGGGTGGACATCGCCCGCATGGAGGCCCGGCTCGGCGCTTCGCACAAGACCGCCGTACCGGCCCAGCGCAAGATCGCCTGACCGACCCACCACACCTCGACGAGGCCGCACTCCGATCTCCGGAGCGCGGCCTCGTCGTTTCCCCGGCCCCCGGCCCCGACGCCGGGCCGGCCGACACGCACGAAGAGCGGGGCGGGCCCGGCATCACCGGACCCGCCCCTCATTCCACCCGATCCCGCTCCCGAGCCGCCCTACGGCTCACCCGGTGCGGCGTACGCCGCCGGTCGCGGGAGTCAGGAACAGCGGGGTCCCACCTGCGTCACGCCGTCAGCGCTGCAGGGTCAGCAGACCCGGCCGGTACGGCAGGAGGCCGTAGTCACCGCCCGAGTTCGTGGCGCGGCCCTGGTACAGCAGCTGCAGGTTGCACGGGTCGATCGTGTTCGTCTGATCTGCGCTGGTGCGCAGCAGCTCGCCGTGGCTGATGTCGTTGGTCCAGGTGGCACCGCTGTTGGCCTTGCCCGCGAACGGGTTGTTGTAGGTCGTCGCGTTCGGCGTCCAGGTGCCGCTCAGGCTGGTCGCCGTGAACGAGCGGAAGTAGCGTTCCCAGGAGCTCGTCCTGGCCTCGATGATCATCAGGTACTGGTTGCGGCCCTGCACCTTGTAGACCTGCGGCGCCTCGAAGATGTTCTCCGAGGTGTCGCTCATGATCGTCGTGTAGTTGGAGCCGAAGCTGCCCGGGAAGTTCCCGATCGGCATGATCTGGCGGTAGATCCTGCCGTTGTCGCCGGCGAAGAACAGGTACATGTTCTGGTCGTCGCCGATGATCGTCTGGTCGATCACGCCGGTGCCGGAGTCGGTGATCTTCGCGGTCGACAGGGTCTGCGCGGCCGACCAGCCGTTGGCGTTGGCCGGGTTGGTCGACGTGCGGTACGAGAACGACGTCCCGCCCCACTGGTGGGCGAGAACCCAGATGTTCTTCGGCGCGAAGTAGAACAGCGACGGCGCGACGGTGCTCTGGCTCATGGTGTTCTGGGGGGCCGAGCCGAGCTGGTTGAGGTTGTCGACCAGGCCGAAGTTCATCGAACCCCAGCCGCCGGTGGCGCTGCTGCTGTGGGTGGTGGCGTACACCAACTGCTTGCCCTGGTAGGGGGCGATGGTGAAGTCCTTGAGTGACGCCCAGCCGGACTTCGGCTGCGCCAGCGGGCCGGTCGACGACCAGCGGTACGTCGACGGCAGGGAACAGTTACCCGGCGGCGGGGTGGTCGGCGGAGGCGTCGTCGGCGGCGGGGTGGTGGGAGGCGCGGTCGTCGGCGGGGTGGTGGGCGGGGTGGTGGGCGGGGTGGTCGGCGTCGTGCCGCCGTTGCAGGCCACCCCGTTGAGGGCGAAGCTCGTCGGGACCGGGTTGCTCGACGTCCAGGCCCCGTTGAAGCCGAACGACACCGAGCCGTTGGTCGGGATCGCGCCGTTGTAGCTCACGTTCTTGGCGGTCACCGCCGACCCGCTCTGCGTCACGGTGGCGTTCCACGCCTGGGTCACCGACTGCCCGGAGCCGAAGGACCAGGTGAGCGTCCAGCTGCTCACCGCGTCGCCCAGGTTGGTGATCGCGACGTTGGCGCCGAAACCGCCACCCCACTCCGAGGACACGGCGTAGTTCACCGAGCAACCCGCCGCCGCGGCACCCGCCGGCAACGCGGTGACGATCGACGCCGACGCCAGCAACGCGACACCGGCCGAGACCAGGCCGACATTGGCCGATCTGGATCTGGACATAAAACACCCTCCTGACGGGATGGCGACCTGCACATTGGTGGTGGTCGTTGTTAGGTGAACGTTAACAGTCGCGTCAGGTATGTTACGGGAGCGCTCCCACAGCCTCAACCCTCGATACCGCAGTGGAATTTCCGGTAATCAACATATCGATCATGCCTGATGACAGACGGGTGCTGGAGAATCAGCGGACGGTGACCTTCACGCGGTGCCAACCGGTCGCGCCGTCGGGGGCCACCGGCGCGGCCAGCGCGGTCTGGGTCTCGCCGTCGCGGTCGGTGGCCCGCACCTGGAGGGTGTGCTCACCCGGGGTCGCCGACCAGCGCCAGGACCACTGCACCCAGGTGTCCACCGACACCGCCGGGGCGAGGGTCGCCTCCTGCCACCCGCCGCCGTCCACCCGTACCTCGACCCGGCTGATCCCCCGGTGCTGCGCCCAGGCCACCCCGGCCACCACCACCTCACCGGCGGTCAGCCGGTTGCGCGGGCGCGGAGTGTCGATCCTCGACTGCGTCTTCACCGGCCCCTGCGCCGACCAGCCGCGCGGCACCCAGTACGCGTCGAAGTCGGCGAAGCTGGTCAGCTCCAGCTCGGTGACCCACTTGCAGGCCGACACGTACCCGTAGAGGCCGGGCACCACCATCCGCACCGGGAAACCGTGCTCGACCGGCAGCGGCTCGCCGTTCATCCCCACCGCCAGCAGGGCGTCCCGGCCGTCGCGCAGCACCGCCGTGGGGGTGCCGCAGGTCCAGCCGTCGACAGAGCGGCCGACCACCTGGTCGGCCCCCTCCTCCGGCTCCGCCTCGTCGAGCAGTTCCTTGATGGGTACGCCCAGCCAGCGGGCGTTGCCGATCAGGTCCCCGCCCACCTCGTTGGAGACACAGGCCAGGGTGACGTACCGCTCGACCATCGGACGGGCGAGCAGCTCGGCGAAGGTCAACTCGATCGGGTTGCGGACCCGGCCGTGGATGCGCAGCCGCCACGTCCGCGGATCGACCTGCGGCACCACCAGCGCGGTGTCGATCCGGTAGAAGCCGCCGTTCGGGGTGGTGTAGGGGGCGAGCTGGGCCAGCGAGAGATCCGCGCCGGGCGGCACCGCCGGCGCCACCGCCGACGGGGTGGGCAACGCGACGGCCTCCCGAGCCGCCGAGACCCCCCGTCGACCGGCGAGCCAGTGCCCGCCCAGCCCCACCACTGTCGCCGTGCCGGCGAGCAGGCCGGCCCCGCGCAGGAACCGCCGCCGGGACTCGGGGTCACTCGGCTCCCCGAGCTCCCGCCCGGCCGCCCGGGACGGCTCGGGGACCGGAGACGGCTCGCGCGCCGGAAACGGCTCGTCCGTCGGGGCCGGCTCGTCCGTCGGGGCCGGCTCGGGGCGGGCGGCCGGGAAGGCGGTGGGCAGCGGAGTGGGTGGCCGCCAGGGCCAGGGGTCGAGCTGCAGCGGGCCGGCCACGAACGCCCAGAGCACCAGCCCGCCCAGTCCCCCGCCGACCAGCGCGGGTAGGGCGTCGGCGACATCCGCGCCGGCCCGGGTGAGCGCGGCGGCGGCACCGAGGCCGGCGAACGCCGCGATGCCCAGCAGGCCGACGGAGAGCCGGCGCGCGGCCAGCACGCCGATCCCGGCGGCGAACGCCGCCAGCAGCACCGCCGTCCCGACCAGCAAGGCGATCTTGTCGTACGTGCCGAAGACGTCGATGGCGAACTGCTTGAGCGGCTCGGGGACCACGTCGACCACGACCCCGCCGACCGCGATCAGCGGGGCGGAACGCGGGCCGGTGAGGACGGCGACCGGCTCGGCGACACCGATGGCCACCACGGCGGCGGTGACCCCGGCCAGCGCGGCGAAGCCACGGGAGGTGGTGCTCATCAGGCCAGTGTCGTCGATCGACCACCCCGGCCGCCAACCACGTCACCGTTCCGTAAGCAGCTGCCCCCGGACGCGTCAGGGCGCACCGCCGACGTACGACGATGCGCCCTGAACAGGCGTGCTACCGGGTCAGAATCCCGGGCCGTGCTGGTGGCCGTGACCGTGACCGTGGCCGTGCCCACCGGCGGCGGCCGGCTCCGGCTGCTCCGGCTTCTCCACCACGAGGCTCTCGGTGGTCAGCAGCAGACCGGCGATCGACGCGGCGTTGGTGACCGCGTTGCGGGTCACCTTCACCGGGTCGATGATGCCGGACTTGACCAGGTCGACGTACTCGCCCTTGGCGGCGTCGAGGCCGTGGCCCCACTCCTTGCCGGCGACCTTCTCCACCACCACGTAACCGTCGTGGCCGGCGTTCTGGGCGATCCAGCGCAGCGGCTCGACGAGCGACTTGCGCACGATCGAGACACCGACCTTCTCGTCACCGGTCAGGCCGAGGTCGTCGTCGAGCACCGAACGGATCTGGGCCAGCGCGGCACCGCCGCCGGGGACCGTACCCTCCTCGACCGCGGCCTTGGTCGCGGCGATCGCGTCCTCGATGCGGTGCTTGCGCTCCTTCATCTCGACCTCGGTCGCCGCGCCCGCCTTGATGACCGCGATGCCACCGGAGAGCTTGGCCAGCCGCTCGGCCAGCTTCTCCCGGTCCCAGTCGGAGTCGGAGGCCTCGATCTCCTTGCGGATCTGGGCGACCCGGTCGGCAACCTCGGCGGACTTGCCACCGCCGTCGATGACCGTGGTGTTCTCCTTGTCGACCACGACCCGCCGGGCGGTGCCGAGCGCCTCCAGGCCGACCTGGTCGAGCCGGTAGCCCAGCTCCGGGGCGACCAGCTCGGCGCCGGTCAGGATCGCCATGTCCTGGAGCATCGCCTTGCGGCGGTCGCCGAAGCCGGGGGCCTTGACCGCGCAGACCTTGATGGTCTTGCGGATCGCGTTGACCACCAGGGTCGACAGCGCCTGACCGTCGACGTCCTCGGCGACGATCAGCAGCGGCTTGCTGTTCTGGAGGACCTTCTCCAGCAGCGGCAGCAGCTCCTCGATCGCCGAGATCTTCTGCGTGGTGATCAGGATGTACGGGTCGTCGAGCACCGACTCCTGAGACTCCGAGTCGGTGACGAAGTTCGGCGAGATGAAGCCCTTGTCGAACTGCAGACCCTCGGTCACCTCCAGCTCGGTGGTGAGGGTGGAGCCCTCCTCGACGGTGATGACACCGTCGCGGCCGACCTTCTCCATCGCCTCGGCGATCAGCTCGCCGATGGTGGCGTCCTGCGCGGAGATCGTCGCGACGTGCGCGATCGACTTCTTGTCGGCCACCTCTACGGCCCGGCCGAGCAGCGCCTCGGAGACCTTGGCCGCCGCCGCGTCGACACCCCGCTTGAGGCCGGCCGGGTTGGCACCGGCGGTCACGTTGCGCAGGCCCTCGCGCACCATCGCCTGGGCCAGCACGGTCGCGGTGGTGGTCCCGTCGCCGGCGACGTCGTTGGTCTTCGTCGCCACCTCCTTGACCAGCTGCGCGCCGAGGTTCTCGTAGGGGTTGGTGAGCTCGATCTCCTTGGCGATGGTCACACCATCGTTGGTGATCGTCGGCGCACCGAATTTCTTGTCCAGGACGACGTTGCGCCCGCGCGGGCCGAGGGTGACCTTGACCGTGTCCGCGAGGGCGTTGACACCGTGCTCCAGCAGGTGCCGGGCGTCGTCCGAGAAGCTCAGGATCTTCGCCATGAATGTCCCTTCGAAGCGACGTCGCCCCGGCCCGGCGAGCCGGACCGGGGCGACGACACTGGAATCGGTTGGTTACTTCTCGATGACCGCGAGAACGTCGCGGGCGGAGAGCACCAGGTACTCCTCGCCGGCGTACTTGATCTCGGTGCCGCCGTACTTCGAGTAGAGGACGGTGTCGCCGACCTTGACGTCGAGCGGCACGCGGTTGCCCTTGTCGTCGATCCGGCCCGGGCCGACGGCGAGGACGGTGCCCTCCTGCGGCTTCTCCTTGGCGGTGTCGGGGATCACGATGCCCGACGCCGTGGTGGTCTCAGCCTCGTTCGCCTGGACCACGATGCGGTCCTCGAGCGGCTTGATCGCAACCTTGGTCGCGGTAGTCACGGGCATACCCTCCTGGGGTACTTGGTTTCGTTGCCGGCCGAGAGTCCGACCAGCGTCAATTGCCACATGCCACCGGGCGGGGCCGTCGTCGCGGGTGCCGGTCCGCCTGGCGTTCAGCACCCGGACCGGATGGCCCGGGACGCTGGCACCCTCAGGGTGAGAGTGCTAATCGCAGGTTATTCCTCGGCTAGCACTCCGTCAAGGAGAGTGCCAACGAGACACCTCCCGTGTCGCCCCGGCCCGACCCCGGCCATGATCGACTCAACGGTGGCGACCCTGCGGTGCCGACCCCGCCCGGAGGCCGCGACCTCGGCCCGCCCGAGTCGACCTCCGGGACGGACCGGACAATGGGCGGGTGGATCTGGACCAGTTCGCCGCGCTGCGTACCCCCGAGGGGTCGGCCGTGCTCACCGCGGCGACCGAGGTGGCCGGCGGCGATCCGCTGGCCGCGGCGGCGGCGCTGCGGTCGCGCGGGGTGCCGGCCGGGCTGGCCGCCGCCGCGCTGACCCAGGCCGAGCTGCGCCGCCGGGCGGTCGGCAAGTTCGGCCCGGAGGCGGCCGGGATGTTCCTCACCCGCCCCGGCCTGGAGCAGGCCACCCGGCGGGTGGTCGCCGACCGGCGGGCCGCCCGGCTCGCCGCCGCCGGGGTGCGCGCCCTCGCCGACCTGGGCTGCGGCCTCGGCGCCGACGCGCTCGCCGCCGCCCGCGCCGGCATCCGGGTGTACGGGGTGGAGGCCGACCCGGTCACCGCCGCGCTGGCCGCCGCGAACGCCGAGGCCGCCGGGCTGGCCGCGATGTTCACCGTGGAGTGCGGCGACGCGACGGCGTTCGACGTGACCCGGGTCGACGCGGTCTTCTGCGATCCGGCCCGGCGACGGGCCGGCACCGGACGACGGATCTTCGACCCGAACGCCTACTCACCACCGTGGGACTTCGTCACCGGGCTGGCCGGGCGGGTGCCGCACACGGTGGTGAAGGTGGCCCCCGGCCTCGACCACGCGCTGATCCCGGCCGGGGCCGAGGCGGAGTGGGTGAGCGTCGACGGCGACCTGGTCGAGGCGGCCCTCTGGTGTGGTCGGCTCGCCGAGGTGCCCCGCCGGGCGACCGTGCTGCGGCCGGGACCCGCCGACCGGCAGCGCTCGGCGAACGGCACCGCCTCCGGTCGGCCCGCCGGCGGCGAGCCGGCCGCCGCCCACCAGTTGACCGGCACCGGTGCGGCCGAGGCCAAGGTCGGACCGGTCCGGCGCTACCTGTACGACCCGGACCCGGCGGTGGTCCGCGCGCACCTGGTCGCCGAACTGGCCGACACCCTCGACGCGACGCTGGCCGACCCGACGATCGCCTACCTGTACGCGGACACCCCGCAGCCGACCCCGTTCGGCCGCTGCCTGGAGATCGTCGACGTGCTGCCGTTCTCGCTGAAGCGGCTGCGCGCACTGCTGCGGGAACGTCGGGTCGGCCGGGTGGAGATCCTCAAACGGGGCTCGGCGCTGACGCCGGAGCAACTGCGCCGGGACCTGAGGCTGGTCGGGGAGAACCCGGCCAGCCTGGTGCTGACCCGGGTCGCCGGGGCACCGACGGTGCTGGTCGGTCGACCGGTCGCGGGCGGGGGCCGGCCGGGCTAACGTGGCCGGCATGGCGGGACAGGCCACCGCGGCGACGGCGTTGCTGACCAAGCGGAAGATCACCTACCGCACCCATCCGTACGACGTCTCCCCGGACGCGCCGAACTACGGCGCGCTGGTCGCGGCGGCTCTCGGGGTACCGCCGGAGCGGGTGTTCAAGACGCTTGTCGCCGAGGTGGACGGGGCGCTGGCGGTGGCGGTCGTCCCGGTCACCGGTGAGCTGGACCTCAAGGCGCTGGCGGCGGCGTTGGGCGGCAAACGGGCCGCACTGGCCGACCGGGCCGCCGCCGAACGGAGCACCGGTTACGTGCGGGGTGGGATCAGCCCGCTGGGGCAGCGGCGACGGCTGCCGACGGTGGTGGACGTCTCCGCGCTGGAGCACGACACCGTCTATGTCTCGGCCGGCCGGCGGGGGTTGCAGCTCCAGCTCGCCCCGACCGACCTGGTGGCCCTCACCGGGGCCGGCACCGCGCGGATCGCCGCCGGCTGACCGGCCCCCCCGACCGCGACCAGAGTAGTCGCGGAACGGACACGCAGCGTGATTGCGGGACGGGTGTCCTGCGGGTGACAACCGCGTTGCTGAATTGTTACCGCCGCCAACAAACTTCTGACCTCGGCAGTCTTGCGCCCGGAACGCGAGCGGGAATACGTTGCCGGACACAACAAAACACCGAACCACTCCTCCCCCACCCTCGAAAGGACCCGTGCAGACATGCGCAAGGGCTTCCTCACCTTCGCCGCCGTGGGCCTGCTGGCCACCGGCAGCATGGCCGCCTGTGGCGACGACTCCAAGAGCGACGACGCCGGTGGCAGCACCGACAAGAAGCCGAAGATCGGCGTGATCCTGCCGGACAGCAAGTCCTCCGCCCGCTGGGAGACCGCTGACCGCAGGTTCCTCAAGGAGGCGTTCGACGCCGCCGGTGTCGAGTCGGACATCCAGAACGCGCAGAACGACAAGAACGCCTTCCAGACCATCGCCGACCAGATGATCACCGGGGGCGTCACCACCCTGATGATCGTCAACCTGGACTCCGGCACCGGCAAGGCCGTGCTGGACAAGGCGAAGTCGCAGGGTGTCGCGACGATCGACTACGACCGGCTGACCCTGGGCGGCTCCGCCCAGTACTACGTCAGCTTCGACAACGAGGCCGTCGGCAAGCTCCAGGGCGAGGGCCTGGCCAAGTGCCTGACCGAGAAGGGCGTCAAGAACCCGACGGTCGCCTACCTCAACGGCTCGCCGACCGACAACAACGCCACCCTGTTCAAGAACGGCTACGACTCGGTGCTCAAGCCGAAGTTCGACTCGAAGGAATACACCAAGGGCCCGGACCAGGCCGTCCCGGACTGGGACCCGGCGCAGGGTGCCACCATCTTCGAGCAGATGCTCACCCAGACCGGCGGCAAGATCGACGGTGTGCTCTCCGCCAACGACGGCCTCGGCAACGCGGCCATCTCGGTGCTGAAGAAGAACAAGCTCAACGGCAAGGTCCCGGTGACCGGCCAGGACGCCGACGTGACCGGCCTGCAGAACATCCTCGCCGGTGACCAGTGCATGACCGTCTACAAGGCCGTCAAGAAGGAGGCCGACGCGGCCGCCGAGCTGGCCATCGCCGTGGCGAAGGGCGAGCGCAAGGAGACCGGTCAGACGGTCAAGGACCCGGAGAGCGGCCGGGACGTTCCGTCCGTGCTGCTGGAGCCGAAGGCGATCGACAAGTCGACCGTCAAGGACGTGGTGGCCGACGGCTACGTCGACAAGGCCAAGCTCTGCACCGGTGCGTACGCGGCGCTCTGCACCGCGAACGGCATCAGCTGACCCGTACGACAAGCGTCGTACCCCGTCGACGCGACGCCGCCCGGCACGGAGCCTCGTGCCGGGCGGCGCTCGACGCCGGACGGGCTCCGAGATCTTCCCTCCGTCCGAAGGAGACCCCCGTGTCCGCGACCCCCCTGCTGGAACTGCGCGGGATCGACAAGAGCTTCGGTCCCGTCCAGGTCCTGCGCGACGTCGCCCTCGCCGCCCACGCCGGAGAGGTGACCGCACTGGTCGGCGACAACGGTGCCGGCAAGTCCACCCTGGTCAAGTGCATCAGCGGCATCTACCCGGCCGACGCCGGCGAGTTCCTCTTCGACGGCCGCCCGGTGAGCATCAACAGCCCCCGGGACGCCGCCACGCTCGGCATCGAGGTCGTCTACCAGGACCTCGCGCTCTGCGACAACCTCGACATCGTGCAGAACATGTTCCTCGGCCGGGAGAAGCACAGCGGGCTGGTGCTCGACGAGCCGACCATGGAGCAGATGGCGGCGGACACCCTCGCCGGGCTCTCCGTGCGGACGGTGAAGTCGCTGCGCCAGCACGTCTCCAGCCTCTCCGGCGGCCAGCGGCAGACGGTGGCCATCGCCAAGGCGGTGCTCTGGAACAGCAGGCTGGTCATCCTGGACGAGCCGACCGCCGCGCTCGGGGTCGCCCAGACCGCCCAGGTCCTCGAACTGGTCCGGCGGCTGGCCGACAACGGCCTGGCCGTGGTGCTGATCTCGCACAACATGAACGACGTCTTCGCCGTCTCCGACCGGGTCGCCGCGCTCTACCTCGGCCAGATGGTCGCCCAGGTGAAGACCACCGACATCACCCACTCGCAGGTCGTCGAGCTGATCACCGCCGGCCGCTCCGGCAACCTCGGCCTCACCGGCGAACCGGTCACGGCCGGCAACGGCAACGGCGCGCGGCCCGCCGACACCACTCCAGGAGGCGTTCGATGACCACCACCGCCGTGCACAAGGAAGGGCCGGCGGCAGTCACCCCGACGCCGACCGTCGGCAGCCACCTCCGCGGCTACTGGGGTCGGGTACGCGGCGGCGACATCGGCGCGCTGCCCGCCGTACTCGGGCTGATCGTTCTCTGCACGGTCTTCTCGATCATGCGGCCGTCGTTCCTCACCGCCGGCAACTTCGCCAACCTGTTCACCCAGGGCGCGGCGGTCACCCTGATCGCCATGGGGCTGGTCTTCGTCCTGCTGCTCGGCGAGATCGACCTCTCCGCCGGCTTCGCCAGCGGGGTCTGCGCGGCCATCCTGGCCAACGTCGCCACCAAGGCCGGCTACCCCTGGTACATGGCAGTGCTCGCCGCGATCCTCACCGGCGTGGTCATCGGCACCGTGCTCGGCTTCCTGGTCGCGAAGATCGGCATCCCGTCCTTCGTGGTCACCCTGGCCGGCTTCCTCGCCTTCCAGGGCATCGTGCTGATGCTGATCAGCGGGGGCAGCAACATCCCGGTCAACGACGAGGTGCTGGTGGCGATCGCCAACCGCAACCTCCCGCCCACCCTCGGCTGGGCGCTGGCCGCCATCGCGGTCGGCGGGTACGCGGCCGTGCAGCTGCTGCGGCACCGTAAGCGGCTGGCCCGGGGCCTGACCACCGACCCGATGGCGGTCGTGCTCGCCCGGATCGGCGGGCTGACCCTGATCCTCGGCCTCGCGGTCTACATCCTCAACCAGGAGCGCAGCCGCAACGTCCTGATCAACTCGCTCAAGGGCGTGCCGATCGTGGTGCCGGTCATCGCGGTGCTGCTGATCGTCTGGACCTTCGTGCTCCAGCGCACCAGCTACGGCCGGCACGTCTACGCCGTCGGTGGCAACAAGGAGGCCGCGCGGCGGGCCGGCATCAACGTCGACCGGATCCGGATCTCGGTCTTCGTGATCTGCTCGTCGATGGCGGCCGTCGGCGGCATCGTCGCGGCGAGCCGGGCCAACTCGGTGGACCCGAACACCGGCGGCAGCAACGTGCTGCTCTACGCTGTCGGCGCGGCGGTGATCGGCGGCACCAGCCTCTTCGGCGGTAAGGGCCGGGTCCTCGACGCCGTGCTCGGTGGCGCGGTGGTCGCCGTCATCGACAACGGCATGGGTCTGATGGGTTACAGCGCCGGGGTGAAGTACGTGGTCACCGGCGTGGTGCTGCTCCTCGCGGCCAGCGTGGACGCGCTGTCACGCCGCCGGGCCAACGCCTCCGGCACCCGCTGATCCGCGTTCACCACCGGCGGGACGTGGGGTGCCAGCGACGATGCGGGTAGGACCGAGCCAGGACGAGATCCGACGGCAGAACCTCGGGGCGCTGCTCCGGCACGTCCACGTGCACGGCGCCACCTCCCGCGCGGAACTCACCACCGCCCTCGGGCTCAACCGCAGCACCATCGGCGCGCTCACCACCGACCTGGCCGGTGCCGGGCTGGTCAGCGAGGGCACGCCCAAGGAGACCGGCCGGGCCGGGCGACCGTCACTCGTCGTCCGGCCCGAGTCGGCCCGGGTCTACGCGTACGCGTACTCGATCGAGGTGGACCGGCTGCGGGCCGCGCGGGTCGGGCTCGGCGGCGAGGTGCTCGACCGCCGTGAGCTGGACCGGCCGCGTGACCTGGATGCCGCCGAGACCGCCCCGATACTGGCCGGCGCGCTCAAGCAGATGCGGGAGCGGGTGCCGCCGGGGTCCATCTGCGTCGGCGCGGGTGTCGCCGTCTGCGGCATGGTCCGCAAGGCCGACGGGCTGGTCCGGCTCGGCCCCACCACCGGTTGGGTGGACGAGCCGATCGGCGCGGCGCTCGCCGCCGAGGTGGGCGTGGAGCTGCCGGTCACGGTCGGCAACGTGGCCGACGTCGCCGCCTTCGCCGAACACGCCCGGGGGGTCGCCGCCGGCTGCGACAACGTCATCTACCTCTACGGCGACGTCGGCGTGGGAGCCGGCATCATCGCCGGAGGCCGCCGGCTGACCGGCCACGGCGGGTACGGCGGCGAGGTCGGGCACATGGTGGTGGTGCGCGACGGCACTCCCTGCGAGTGCGGCTCCCGGGGCTGCTGGGAGACCCAGATCGGCGAGTACGGGCTGCTCCGGGCCGCCGGCCGCTCCGACGCCCGGGGCCGGGAGGCGCTGCTGGCCGTCTTCGACGCCGCCGACCGGGGTGACGCCCGCGCCCAGACCGCGGTACGGCACGCCGGGGACTGGCTCGGCTTCGGGGTGGCGAACCTGGTCAACATCTTCAACCCCGAGATGGTCATCTTCGGCGGCACCATGCGGGACCTCTACCTGGCCGCCGCCGCCCAGGTCCGCAGCCGGCTCAACGAGACCGGGCTGCCCGCCTGCCTGGAACACGTCCGGCTGCGCACCCCCAAGCTCGGTGACGACGCGGCGTTGATCGGTGCGGCCGAGCTGGCCTTCGAACGGCTCCTCGCCGACCCGCTCGACGTCAGCTGAGCCGCCGCGCGGTCCCGCCCGCACCTCCCCCGCCCGGCGAGTTGGTCGGCCCGATGAACTGATCGGCCCGGTGGTCCGTACCAGTGGACGGACGGGCAGCCTGTGGGTCGCTGCCCGGCAGGACAGGTCGGCCCGGATCGAGGAGGCACCGCAGCATGGCACCGCTGGATTCCGTACGTCGTCGGCGAGGGCACCGGACCTACCGGGTGGCGGTGCTGCTCGTCGCTTTCCTGGCCGGGCTGGTCGTGCTACCCGGCATGGCCGTCGCCGCTCCCGGCGTCCAGATGAACGCCGCCGACGTGGCGCTGCTCAACGGCGTCCGGCTCGCCGGCCTGTGGGAGATGCCGGCCGGCACGATGGCCGCCGACAAGGGTCAGTCCGCGCGGGTGCGGGAGGTCGGCGCGGAGATCGCCCGGCAGCACGGCATCCTCGACGAGCTGGTGGTGCAGGCCGCCAACAAGCTGGGCGCGACGCTGCCGAGCGATCCCACCACCGAGCAGAAGGGGTGGCTGACCGAGATGCAGAACGCCTCCGGTGCTCAGTTCGACCAGATCTTCGTGACCCGGCTCCGGGTGGCGCACGGCAAGATCTTCCCGGTGATCGGTGCGGTCCGGGCCAGCACCCGGGACAACACCGTCCGCAAGCTCGCCGACCAGGCCAACAAGTTCGTCAACGACCACATGGCCATGCTGGAGAGCACCGGGCTGGTCCGCTGGCAGCAGATGCCGCCGGCCGCGATCCCGGCCGCGCAGCAGGACTCGCTGGTCGCCGCCGCCCAGGCCGGTGCCGCCGCCGGCCCGTCCGTCGCGATCAGCACCACCGTCGTCTGGGCGGTCTTCCTGCTCGCGCTCGGCGCGGGCGGCTACGCCACCTGGCGGATCATGCGCCGCAGCTGATCCCACGCACCTGACCGACGGCCCGCAGGCGGCACCACCGCCCGCGGGCCGTCCGGCTGTCCGGCGGCCGGCCGGGGGCCCGCTGTGGTCAGCGGTCGACCTGGGTGAAGTCCCAGGAGTGCGGCGGGCGGGCGACCAGCGTGGCCGGCGGCTCCGGCAGCGCGCGGGGGCTGCTGCGCCACTTCGAGATGACCACCACCCGGTGGTCGGTGGACGAGAAGACCTCACTGGACACGTGCAGCGGGTCGTGCTCGAACTCGGGCAACGCGGTCTCACACACCCAGGTGATCAGGTCGGCGAAGCCGTACGACTCCGCCCGCGCCTCCCACATCCGTACGATCACGTCGGCCTCCTCCCGTCACACGCTGACAGTGGTCAACGGCAGTGCCGAGTCGGCGGGCAGGTCCAGCCGGCTCGGTGCCACGCCGGCGGCCACCAGGTGCGCGCCGAGCGCGGCGACCATCGCCCCGTTGTCGGTGCACAACCCCGGTCGGGGCACCCGGACCCGGATGCCGTACCGCTGCGCCCGCTGCTCGGCCATCGCCCGCAGCCGTGAGTTCGCCGCCACTCCCCCGCCGATCACCAGCGTGTCCACCCCGTGCTCCCGGCAGGCGGCCAGCGCCTTGCCGGTGAGCACGTCACAGACCGCCTCCTGGAAGGACGCGGCCACGTCGGCCACCGGCACCGGCTCGCCGGCGCGGCGCCGGCCCTCCACCCAGCGGGCCACCGCCGTCTTGAGCCCGGAGAAGGAGAAGTCGTACCGGTGGGCGGCGAGGTCCTTGGCGGCGGTGAGGCCACGCGGGAAGCCGATCGACTCCGGGTCGCCGGAACGGGCCTCCCGGTCGATGTACGGGCCGCCCGGGAACGGCAGCCCGAGCAGCCGGGCCACCTTGTCGAACGCCTCCCCGGCCGCGTCGTCGATGGTCGCGCCCAACGGGGTCACCCCCCGGGCCAGGTCGTCGACGAGCAGCAGCGACGAGTGTCCACCGGAGACCAGCATCGCGATCGCCGGCGCAGGCAGCGGGCCGTGCTCCAGGGTGTCCACCGCGACGTGCGCGGCCAGGTGGTTCACCCCGTACACCGGCTTCTCGGCGGCCACCGCGTAACCCTTCGCGGCGGCCACGCCGACCAGCAGCGCACCCGCCAGGCCGGGGCCGGAGGTGACCGCGATCGCGTCGATGTCGGCGATCGTCACGCCGGCCTGGCGCAGTGCCCGGTCCATGGTCGGCACGATGGCCTCCAGGTGCGCCCGGCTGGCCACCTCGGGCACCACACCGCCGAACCGGGCATGTTCGTCCACGCTGGAGGCCAGCGCGTCGGCGAGCAGGGTGTGCCCGCGCACGATGCCCACCCCGGTCTCGTCGCAGGAGGTCTCGATGCCGAGGATCAGCGGTTCGTCAGCCATGGTCCATCCCGTCTGCGACCGGTTCCGCGTCACGCCGCATGACCAGCGCGTCGGTGTTGCTCGGTTGGTAGTAGCCCCGTCGTACGCCGATCGGCTCGAACCCGTACGTCGCGTAGAGCCGCTGGGCGGGGGCGTTGTCGGCGGCCACCTCCAGCAGGACGCTGCCCACCCCGCGCCGGGCGACTTCCGCGAGCAGGTCCTCCAGCAGCATCCGGCCCACCCCGCGCCGCTGGGCGTCCCGGCGGACCGCGATGTTCTGCACCCACGCCTCGCCGCCCGGCTCGACGGCCAACCCGGCGTAACCCAGCGGCGACCCGTCGGTGTCCAGGGCGACCCGGTAGTGGTGGCCGTTGGCCAGCTCGTTCCAGAACATTGCCGGTGACCACTGCTCGGCACCGAACAGGTCCGCCTCGATCGGCAGCACCTCGGCGACGTGCCACCAGCGGAACCGGTCGAGTCGTACCGTCACGGCAGCACCGACTTGCGGCTGGTCGCCGCGACCGCGTCCGGCCGGCGCAGGTACAGCGGGGTGAGCGCCTCGCCGGGGGCACCCGCCCGGATCCGCTCGGCGGCCAGGGTGACCAGCGCGGCGGCGTCCGGATAACGGGGCTCGACGCGCAGCGGCAGGCCGAGCACGTCGGCGTACCGGTGGGCGCCGTCCCCGACCGCCACGGTGACGGCCAGGTCCCGGGCACGGGCGGCGGCGACCACCGGTGCGTCCACCGCCGGCCCGGCGATCCGCTGGCCGGCATCGTCGTAGACCGCCCAGTACACCTCTTTCCGCCGGGCGTCGACGGCGACCAGCACCCGCTGCTCCCCGGGCGCGGCGTCTTCCGGCGCGGCGTCCCCGGGCGCAGCGTGGCCAGACGCAGCGTGGCCAGACGCAGCGTGGCCGGCTGCCGCGTCGGCCGGGCTTCCCGGCGTGGTCGAGGGTGCGGTGGTGGGGTGGCCGATGCCGTCGAGCGAGCAGACGCCGTACGTGGGGATGCCGAGCACCTGGCCCATGGTGGCGGCGGTGACCAGCCCCACCCGCAGCCCGGTGAACGGGCCGGGTCCGAGCCCGGCGACGATCGCGCCGAGGTCGCCCGGCCGGGCACCGACCTCGGCGAGCACCGCCTCGACCTGTGGGGCGAGCAGTTCACCATGGGCCCGGGCGTCGACCGTGCGCCGGTGCGCCCGCAACGCGACGCCGTCCGCCGTGACCTCGGTCAGCGCCGCGGTGACCGCGGGGGTCGAGGAGTCCACCACCAGTACGAGCACGGTGAGCCAGCCTAGCCGTCCACCCGTGCCGCCCCGGTCGCAGCCCGCCCCGCTCCACAACCCACGCCCCGCCCCACATCCCACGCCGCCCCATATCCACACAGCGCTCCACACCCACACTGCGCCCCCGCCCACACCACACCCACCAGCCCCGTCCCGGCTTTGACGAAACCCATAGGGACACTTCCCCACTACGCCCGGCCACGCCACGCCACGCCACGCCCCCGCCCACACCACGCCCCATCGCCCCACACCGCGCCCTTCGGCCGTCGGCGTCGGCCATCGATCCCACCGGTTCCCGGCGGGCGGCGGGCGTCGGGCGGCGGGCGGCGGGCGGCGGGCGGCGGGCGGCGGGCGGCGGGCGGCG